>DATMBG010000052.1 GCA_035559535.1 Candidatus Limnocylindrales bacterium | reverse complement strand
CTGGTTGAGTAGCGAAATGCATTGAATCTCCTTCGTGAGGGCAAGCTCCCTCTTTTTGCAAGGTGGGTCAACCGGGACGGTTGACCTACTAACCGTTTTGAACCCATCCTCCCAAATCGAAAAATGTGGGTAAAGATAAGGTCCCCCAGTAGGGGCGGGAGGCCTCCCGCCCCTACAGAGGGGGAACTGGGGGGCTAGGGGGGGGATGGGGGTGAGGGGAGCTGGGGAGTGAAAGCAGCCCTATGAGGTCAAAATTAAGGTAACAGGGTATTACTTAAGTTCTGGAGTCTTTCCCCATTTTTCTTCAAAAAATTCTAAAGGATAAAACTCGTAGGTCACCTCCAGTTCCTTAACCTCCTTGGGAGTATCCCAGCTTAACTGGAAGGTCAGGGGAAGCTCCTTCTCCTCACCGGGTTGAAGGGTTTCTTGTAGAAAGCAGAAACACTGGATAATGTGGAGATAAGACTCCTGGCTCCTGGGTTCAATCCCGTGAAGGGCCTTCCCGGTTACAGGTTTATCCGAGAGATTCTTCACCCGATAAGCGTTTCGTAACGTTTCCCCCGGTTGTATCAGAACTAACTTTTGTACCGGTTCAAAGGACCAGGGAAGATTGTTTTTGACGACCCCTTTAAAGTTTACACGAACCCCGCCGCCCCAGTTGAGAAAGACCCGCCAGACCTCGTTTTCCCTTATCAACTCCAGAGGTTGCTCCCCTTCCACTAAAGGAATTTTTCCGGCTCTTTGAAGGGTTTCCAGTTTTTCTAAAAGTTCCTCCCGAGAGGCTCCCTTGGGACGCTCTTCTTCTAGAAGGATACTTTCAACTTCCGGGGCGTTTCCATCGGGAAGACTGATATTTACGGTAACTTTGGCCCGATCTCCCTGGATTTCGGTTTTGATATCTTTATATGTGATAAAACTGGCCAGTTTTTCGGCCAACTCCAGGGTCAAACCGGTAAAAGAACCGTTCTCTCGAAGATAATCCTCCAAGGTTTTAAATTGGCGATCTGAGGTTGAAGTTAATTCGTAGGCTTTTGAGTAGTTTCGGGTGTAAATGGCCTTGATGTAAGCCTTTACAACAGCTTCGATTTTTTCTTTATCTTCTGCAGGTTGAGAAGGGGGAGAGGAAGTCTCAACGTGGGAAGCGGCTTCATGTCCCAGCATCCATAAGCTCATAACCCATGACAGCAAGATAACCCTGACCGTAAGGGGAATCAAACTTTTCTTCATTCTTTTCCTTTCCATAGAGAAGTCAGGAGCCAGAAATTCTGGTCTTGGTTTTTAAATTCCGATCTCAGATTCCTGGCCCTTGATTTCTGAATCTTTATCTTTATGGAATATCATGCTTTCCCAATCTGCGATGGGGCGTGTTGACCGTCTGGATCGCAAGGGGAATATGCAGGCCAGACGCCCACACTCCCAGGAACTTATAGGGGAGCAGGCTGTAAATTCCCTCCTGGAGTAAGAGAGTCTACTTCAGGTTAACTCCAGTGGGAACGATAAGGCTCAATTCCGTAAAAGCAGGATCGAATATTATCAGAGTACGTCTCCGGACCTGCGATCGTCAAGGTTTGGGGAATATCCCTTTGATTTTGGGAAAGCTGACCCAGACTTCTCTTCTCCTCCCTCAAGTTTTCTCTATGAGATTAAAAACTTGCTTGACGGGGGGGGAATTAGTACCTAACATCTGATAAAAGAGATAGGAAAAGGATCGGATTAACTATTTCGATAAAACAGTTTTATCATTCAAGCCCACACGTATGAAAAAATCCAAATACGAAAAATACATCGATGAAACAGAAATTATCCAGATCGTTTCTGATCTGGTCAGGCAGAATACTGTAAATCCTCCCGGTAACGAATATCTCTGCAAAGAGATTGTTACGGAAAAGATGAAGCATTTGGGGATGGAAGTGAGTTATTATGAGAAGGAGCCCGGACGAACCAACGTGGTTGGAAAAATAGGTCGGGGGAAGCGATCCCTGGGTTTTGTAAGCCATATGGATGTAGTTCCACCCGGTGAGAGGAGCTTATGGGAAACAGATCCCTTTACGCCCACCCTTCGGGATGGAAAAATTTTTGGTCGGGGGACCCTCGACGATAAAGGTTCTTTCGCCTGTGCTTATAGTGCCTGCAAAGCTTTCCTGGCAGAGTATCCTGACTTTGATGGAACCCTGTATCTGGTTGCTGCTGCCGACGAGGAAATGGGTTCTAAACTGGGAATTATTTACCTGATCCAGGAATGTGGATTGCACTTTGATGTAGCCATCATCCCCGATGGGGGGAAGATGAATGTTTCCATTTATGGGGAAAAAGGTGTTCTCTGGTTGGAGGTTATCAGTACGGGCGTTCAGGTTCACGGTTCCATGCCCCAACTGGGGAAGAACGCCATTGTTCCCCTGGCAGAGTTGGTGGCAGAGCTTAAAACTTTGGACCTGGGGGATCAATACGACCCTGCCTTTGATGGATGGACCATGAATATCGGTACTTTCCACGGAGGGACAAATACCAATACGGTCCCGGCCAGTGCCCGAATTACCATCGATTTCAGGCTTCCTCTGGGTATCAATAAAGAACAGGTCTTGAGGGCCGTAGAAGACAAGATAGCGGCAGTGAAGAGAAAATCCCCCGATGCCAGCTTCCAGATCAAAGTCCTCCACGAAACCCAACCTCACCTTTCCGATAAACAATCCCTCATTATGAAAAGCTTCGACCAGGCCGCAAAAAAGCTGGGTATCCCCATGGAATACACCACCATGGGGGGTAACACCGTGGCTAAAGATCTCTTCTTCGCCGGGATTCTTTCAGTCGTTCACTACCCTGGGGATGATAGATTAGCCCATGTACCCAATGAATTCGTAAAAATCGAGGACCTTCTATGGGGGAGTGTTTTATACGCGGAGACTTTGGAAGCCTATTTTATTCACCAAAAGTAAGGGATTAAAAGATACCCTAGATCGGATAAAACATAAAACGTAAAGAGGATCTGCCCCGGATTCTTCTTACGTTATATATTTTACAGTTTATACCGTTTCCGTGTTGGGATAGAACATAACCGGCAGGAGCAACCTGTAAGTTGCCCCACTGGGGGGATTCGGTAGTGTTGCTCCTACCCTTTATGGACCCTTTTCACGGTGAACAGGTTATGAGAGATCATGTCCCTCAATCAGCCTGAGAGGTATGAAATCTACGCTTTAAAGTATGCAGAAAAACAACTGGATGCCTGTCAATTCTTTTATCGAAATCCTTCCCATGAGAAAGTAACTCTCTATTTTTATATATGGTGTATTTTAGGTGGACCTTTTCCCATCCTGGTAGATACCGGCTTTTGTTATGAAGATGCCCAGGTTCGAGAGATATCTAACTATGTCAATCCGACATCCTTATTAGGTAAGATCGGTGTTGATGCGCTGGAGGTTTCCCTGGTCCTGGTTACCCATCTCCACTGGGACCACTGGGGGGGATATTCTTTGTTCCCCAGGGCCACTTTCTGGGTTCAAAGGGAAGAGGTTGCCTTCTTTACCGGTCCTATGGCCCGCTATGAGCCCTATCAAAGGGTTACGAATCCGGCGACACTGGCGGAGCTGGTCAGGCTAAACTATGGAGGTCGAATTTTTATGGTGGAAGGAGACCGACAGGTGATCCCGGGGGTCCGGGTGTACTGGGTGGGAGGGCATACGGCAGGTACTCAGATTGTGACCGTACAGACGGCCCGCGGAAACGTTGTATTGGCTTCTGACGCCTCACACTTTTATAGAAATATTGAAAGAAGAGAGCCGGTCCAGATCATCACCCATCTACCCCAGATGCTCATGGCCTTTGAGAAAATAGAAGAGCTGGCCGGCTCTAAAGATCTCATTGTTGCCGGGCACGATCCTCAGGTGGTTACCCGATTTCAACCTGTAGAAGAGGGAATCATTAAAATAGCTTAATCTGGAACCAGGAGATACGAAGCCGGAAGTAAGAAACCAAAAAAGCTTCCCTTGCTTCTGGCTTCTGATTGCTCATATGGCAACTGTAACGGTACGATCCAGAGAAAACCTTCAGCAAGAGGTCATTACTTCGACTTATCGGTTTATAGCCGATGAACCCCAAGAAGCTGGGGGAGATGGAAAAGGACCCGACCCCTATGAACTCATCTTATCTGCGCTGGGTGCCTGAACATCGATGACTTTGCTGCTGTATGCGCGGCGTAAAGGATGGCCTCTAGAGCAGGTCGAAGTGATCCTCAGTCATCAGAAAATCCATGCCAAAGACTGTGCAGAGTGTGAAAATAAGGAGGGAAAAATTGACAGGATTGAACGAAACATAAGGGTAAAGGGCAACCTGACCAGGGAGCAACAAGAACGGCTCTTACAAATTGCCAATAAATGCCCAGTCCATCTGACCTTAACTCGAACCAATCAGATTATCAGCTCCTTAGTAGGGGAGGATCCAGAATCCGGGTCCACATAAATCAGAAGGTATCCCTGGGAAACGGAAAAAATAAAAAAGCCGAACGGTAAGGAAGTATGGAATATGCGGACTGGATGAGGAGGGATCTGTGTTGATTTTTTATCCAGGGTCTATAATATATCCACCTTTTTCCCTACCGTTCGGTATCTATACAAAGTTTGGCCCGTTCGGGCAAAACTCCACTCCGTTCTATCAGGAAGGTTCCTTCTCTACGATCAACTCATTTTGAATGGCTTTTACACCTTTAACTCGGGCCAGTCTGGCAGCTTCTGCACTTAAAGAATAGGTTTCCACCGATCCGGTTAAGGTCACAATTCCATCCTTGACGTCTACCTGGACATTCTTAAAGTTCGGATCACTGGCCAGATTTTTTTCGACGGCAGCCCGAATATTTTCATCTTTGTCGGAAAGATATTCCGGTCTTGCCTTATCGGAAACGACTAGATTATTTACTACCCCCCGTTTTCCTTCTATTCCCTGGGCTACTTGTTCGGCACGCTGTTTTTCATTTTCTGAAGAAACCGTCCCTTTTAAGTAAATGACCCCATCTTTGGTATCTACATCAATATCAAAAGCGCTCACCTCCGGACTGGCCAGAAGGGCCATTTTAGTTTTAAAAGTCAACCACCAGTCGGGGCGGGTTTTCGTTTGAGCAGGATCGGGATCCTTAGCCGGTTCCCGGGCTTCGGCCCCACTGCCCCCCACCAGGTAAGAAATCAGCATAAAAACCAAAAATACAGATAGGAATCCTTTCCCTAAAACCAGAAGTAATTTCATAACTTCCTCCCGATGAATCTGAATTTTCCCTTTTTCCATAGGATTATGAGGATTATGAGCCTTTTATCCTTTACCGTGTAGGAGAAATCAAGGATAATAGCCCCTGGATCACCCTAGAGATCCCAATAACCCCTGGTCTCTTTCGTCTTTGCTTTTTCTTTCCCGTCCTGGAGTTTCTTCCTTTGTCTTTCCATGGCTTCTAAAGCGGTTTTTCGGTTTTTGTGCTTCTTTTCATACTCTTCAATTTCTTGAAGCTCTTTTTCTGAAAGAGATCCCAACTTCCTGGTTAACTCCTGAACGGTCAACCGATCGTAATTTTCAATGGGCAGTTCCTGATCTAATTGGTCATTTTTATCTTCTTCGCTGGCCTCTTTAGTCTCTTTGAATTCCCGGCGCTGTTTATTTACAATGCGTGCAGCTACTTCTTCTTCTCTTCCCTTATATCTTCCTTCCTTTTTAAACTCCTCCTTGAGCTTTTCGTATTCTTGCTCTCGTTCTGGACTCCATGCACCTACCGGCATAGAAAATACCTCCACTCTTTATAGTTAATTCAAACAAGGTTTGTAAACTTTTCCAATATATTCTTATTTTTAGTTTTGTTTAGCTTAAATAGCTCTAAAAAAGTAAACTTGCAATTCTGGTACCAGGGATCTTTTCTTTCCCGGGCAAGGGAGGAAGGAGAGTCCTCTCTCCGGGCTTTTGCCCTCCATGCAGTGCTTACAGAACCAGGAGATCTCAGAAAGGGAGGATGAGAAACACCCGGATCCCCGGAAGAGAACCCGGAGTCCACAAACCGGGATTCAGGTACATTTCTACCCCTCTATAAGAGGGGTGAGAATTCAAGCCTTGATGGAGAACCGGATAGATCTCTGAGGTATTTAAAACCTCAGGAGGTTTAAGCCCAACCTAAGAGTTGGCAACGATTCCAAAATCCCCAAATATGGGAGATCTCGGGATTTTCAGAACTTTAGGGAGGAAAACTCCGGGGTTTTGAAAACCTCGGAGTCAGGAGAAAGAGCCTTAAGAGAATTTCCCCCGGTTATTCCAAAATTTTAGACCGGGTTCTTTTTTCTTCTCCCTCTTTCTTATAAGGAACAGGAATATATTGAACAGAGGGACGGCGTTGCGGCGGTTGAGGGTATAAACTCATAAGGATCAATACCTCTTCGGGTAAAGAGTCCCGCACGGGTAATCCTAATTCTACGGCTTCCTCATAACTGATGGGGTAATCATGGGTCCAGCGCCCTTCCGTTAGAATCTGGGCCAATTGATCGGCTTTTTCTGCTTCCATTTTATTACTTATCAAGATTTCCCGCACCCGGACATAGACCTGACGCCTGGCTTTCTCCGCGATATCCGCCAAAATAAGGGTCCGATCATCTATTTCATCGACTTTTTTCCTCTCCACGACTTTAAGAATGGAGGCTGCCGGATATTCTCCCCATTTTGGCTATAGATTCCATAAAAGGCTCCTTCCTTTTTGAAGCTTTGCTTAGAAGGGGGGGGGTTAAAAATGACCCTTCCTTTTTCCTATTGATGCAAAAGCACGGGACAATCCGCTTCTTTGACTACCGCTTCGGTGGTACTTCCCAAAAACAATTCCCGTATTTTACTTTTCCCAAAAGCGCCCATGGCGATGAGATCGATAGCCTCTTGTCTGGCAACTGCTAATATTTTCTCAACGGGATTTCCGGTCTCCATGATAAGGTGAGGTTGGAGTTCATAAGCCTGGAGGTAGTCCTCGGCCTGTTGACCGATCTTTCTCCCTTCAGAGGGGGAATCTGTGACCACCAGAATTTTCAGATCAAACTCCCCGACGGCCCCCAGGTAGGCTGCTATTTGGAGAACTCGACTTGCAGCCTCATGGCCATCATAGGCGATCAGGATACGTTTTATTTCCCTATATTCGCAGGGGACCACCAGGACCGGTCGGATAGCCGTCCTCATAACCTCAGTGACTACCGGACCCAGGAGTTTATCCGGAACTTGCGCCTTAGACTCTCCAGAAGCCCCCGTCTCCTCAAAAAGCCCTTCTTTTCCGAGTATAATTATATCGGCAGTTTTCCCTCTTTCACAAATGGTGGGTGCAATAAAACCTGTTTCTAAAAAAATTCTTCCATGCCGGACTCCTTCTCTATCACAGAGGTCTTCAAAGTCTTTAAGAATAGATTCACCGGTTTCAGCCAGCTTTTTTTGAAGTTCTAAATTGAAGTTAAGTTCTACATTTCCGGTATCCGGTAAGAACGCTTCAACGGCTAAGGGGGTTGTGGGAGGTTGGAGGATAGCCCGAATATCGATCACAAACAGTCCATCTATCCTGGCCCGATCCCATCGACCCAGTTGAATACCATATCTAAGAGCCGTCCTGGCATGCTCAGAGCCATCAAAGGGGATAAGTATACTTTTTATCATAAATTTTCGCCTCCTAGGAACTATTATGACAACCAATTGCACTAAAACACCTGCACATACACTTTTAATTTAACCGGTTGACCAGAAGTTATACATTTTTTTTAAAAAAATTTAATTTTTTTCAAAAAAGACTTGATTAAAATGAAAAGATGTGAATAATAAGTCCTTCTTAGGGAAGGTTACGTTCTTCCAGGCTTTAAAACTTGAAGTATTTAAAGGCTTTTAGGGGAGAGATTCCAAAACCGATTCCCAGAAAGACGCGTTCTGTTTAAAGACTTCCAGGATAGGGACTCCGACCTTGGCACTAAAAATGCACATTTCTATCCTTAAAGAACACAGCTTTAAGTTAAATTTGTTTTTAAAGATAACCTCCTCAATCTGATGGGTAATAATAAAGAGAAGGACTGCTATTAAAAAAAATTCTAATCTAGTCAAGGAGTAACGAAATGGTAAGACCATCCAAAAAGAAGCTAAAAAAATCTAAACTTAAATTTTCACAGAAAATGACTACAGCAAGTCCTCTTCAAGCCTATTTTAGAAAGATAGGCAGCATTCCTATAACAACCCGAGAAGAAGAAATAGAGCTGGGGAAAGGGATCCAAAACGGTGATGAGCAAGCTTTTAATCGGCTTGTAGAAGGAAACTTAAAATTTGTAGTCAATATTGCTCAGCAGTATCAAGGATGTGGATTGGATTTACTTGATCTTATCAATGAGGGGAATTTGGGCTTAATCGAAGCCGCTAAAAGATTCAACCCCTCGAAAGGAGTCAAATTTATCTCCTATGGGGTATGGTGGGTTAGACAGGCCATCATGCAAGCCTTGGCTGAGCAAGGGAGTATTATTCGGATTCCTATGCGACAGGCCGATATGATCATCAAACTGGGTAAAGTCTATAAGGATCTCATGCAGGAAAAAATAGCCGAATCCCCCAGCCCGGAAGATTTGGCGAGTAGATTAAATATTCCGGTCAAAAAAGTCGAATCTCTCTTAGGATTATCCTGGGGTCCTTTATCCCTGGACACTCCCATCTCCGATAATGAAGGAACCACTTTTGTGGACACCATCCGAGGAAAAAACTACCTCTCTCCGGAGCAGTGGGTAATTAAAGAGTCTCTCATGGAGGAGCTTAGGGAACTGCTCAGTGGACTTGATCCCAGGGAAGAGACCATTCTAAAACTGAGGTATGGAATTAATGGGGGAAAACCTATGACGTTGGCAGAAATAGGGAAACAATTAAACCTGAGTAGAGAAAGAGTTCGTCAACTCGAGAAAAGGGCCAAGGAGCGGTTAAAGAAAAGGGCTATAACCCGAAGTTTAGAAGACTATCTAAATTGAAGAGCCGAAAGATAAACGTAGGGGAGGGTTTTACTTTTGGAAACCCTCCCTATTTTTATCAATTTAGCGATGGGGTTTCGCTTCTTCCCGGTTTTCGGATTTAGCTTCTCCCCGACCCGGTACCGGAGGTACCTGAGCCTCATTTTGATTTTTTGGCTCCGTTTTTCCTCCACTCAGTTTTTCCCCAACCTTTTCCATAACCCTCCCGGTTTGCTTTAAGGCCTCAGATCCAACTTCTTTACCGGTTTCAATAACCTCCCCGGCTTTCTGTTGAACTTTGCTGGTATCAATGGTGATGGTCACGCGATCCTGACTTTGCCGGATATAGATAATCCCGCTGGCAACCAAAATAAGGACAACAATCAGAATCACCAATAAGATTCTCATACCCAAGCCTCCTTTAAAAGTCCCCTTTAAAAATTAGACGCTTTTCAAACAGAAAAGTTCTTCTCTTAAAGCCTTTATTTTTTATTCCCCTCACTAATCGGGTTTCTCCGATTCTTCTGGGGTTTCAGCTTCACTTCCTGGTATTATCCTTCGTTCGGACCCTCGAGTTTTTACCTCATCCTTCTGAACATCCCCATCTGGAAGTTCTTCCTCCTGAGCCTCTTCGGTTTCGCTTACGGGAGTTAGTTCCGGAAGGGTCTCGATCACTTTAAGATCTTCCTGTATCTCCGGTTCTATATTCTCCAGTTGCCGGAAGACTTCCCCTTCCTCATCGATGACACCCCGAGCTATGAGTCGATCCCTAGCCCCGGTGATTTCTTCCTGTTTATCCCTGTCAAAACCCGGAATGGACCCTTCCTGCAACTCCTGGGTCTCCCGTATATCCGTAACACTTCTAAATCCGGACTTTGCCTGGTTTTCTACGGTAATTCTATCCCGGACCCTCTCAAAAACATCCTCATTGATACCTTCTATCCGGTAAAGATCTTCCGGGCTCTCATAGGGACGACCGGATTTAACGGCACGGACCAGTTCCTCATCTTTAAATACCCGGAGAAGGGCTGCATCATCGGCCCTGTTAATATTAATTATATCGTCCACTTCACCGGAGTGCTCCGACCTTTGATCATCCGGTTTATCGGCTTCCGGTCCTGTCCCTAACAAAGCTTCTTTCTTTTTAGAATAAGGTGGATTCATGGAATCACCCGTTATCCGCTCCCTATTTTCTTTAAAATAGATAGCAGATAACGGATAAAAAAGGTTATCTTTCCGATTCGAACTGGGTATCTCTCCCGGTCTTACCCGGATGGTCGGTTCCCATTTCCTCACTCAGCTCGGGATCAACGATAGGACCCGAAGCCGGTAGGGTAGATGATATTCCTTCCTTTCCTTCTGCTTCCCCACCACTCAGATAGACGATCTTTCTCAGCTCATCAAAGAGTTCCCGGTTGATCCCTGGAATCTCCCAAAGATCTTCCAGGTTATGAAAAGGTCGTTTTTCTTTAATGGTTTGTATCAATTGATCGCTTTTAAGGATTCTTTTTAACTCTTCATCACTGGCGGTGTTAAGATTGATCCGGGATTTGTTCCTATCTGATTTCTTTTCCATTTCTTCCTCTCCTGTTTTTTTAAGGATCCTCCCTGAAACAGAGAATACCCTTTATCCTATGACCAAAGTAAATATTTTACTTACCTAAAGTGTTATAGGTGCATTTAGCATGCCTTTTTACAACTAATAAAGATATTTAATCCTACAAGAGGGTCTGTTGGAGTATAGTGGGTTAAATTAAACCCTGAATAAGGAAGGTAGAAGGGATAAAAGGCCAAATCAAGCTTGCTAGGGAAGAGTCTGACCCCTTGAAGGGAGAATATGCCGCGTTATGACTCCTTTAAGACTTTTGGTTTTTATGACCAGGTATTTGAACCTCTTCCAAGTCCGGTAATTTTTGGGAAGATGGGAAATGGCAGGATTTATGCACTTCAAGAGGGCAGATCACTCAGCTGGGCCCTTAAAAAACTCAAAAACTTTCAAGAAGATGGATTATAAATCCGGCTTGTCAGGTTTGGTCAATTCCATAGAAAGAGCAAGCCTGTAGGGAATTATTTTCAATTTTCTGATGGTTTTAACCGATAGGGGCGTTTGATAGAGTAGAAAAGGCAATTCTATAATCCCTTCTCCCGAGAAGCACGAGGAGAAGAATCTAAAGACTCAGGAAAGTGAATTAACTTATATCATAAAGGAGGTTTTATGGCTACCCATTACAATCCCAACAATCCAAATTATCCCGATTATCCAAGAGAAGAGAAACCCGGTGGAAATATGGAAAACTTGAAAGAGCGCGTAGGAGAGCAGGTAACGAAAATGAAAGATCAGGTTCAAGAAGGTTATGAGGCCGGAAAGGCCAGGGTAGGAGAAATGATCGAGGGTGTAAAAAGAAACCTTCCCGAGGTAAATATCAATAGATGGAACCTTGAAAGCTTATACCGAGATACTCTGGACTATGTCCAGGCTAATCCGGATAAAGCGCTCTTTATGTCCCTGGCAGCCGGTTTTATTCTCGGCTCTTTATTCAGACGCAAGTAGCCTTTACCATCTTTAAAAGGGAGGTAATCTCCTCTCACTCTGGGTGTTTCTTCTGTTACCAGGGAGTTTCTGGTTTTATCGTGAACTTGGAGAAGGCACTCCAGAAACGGAGAAAAACAAAAAATGGATCAGAAAAATTATACTATAGGTTCTCAACAAGTTAAAACGGATTTAAAACAGTCTATAGAGGAAGCGAAGGAGAATATTTCCCATACCGTCGAGAACATTACCGATGAGCTTAAGGAGACGTTGGACTGGCGATCCTGGGTTCAAAGATATCCAACCGAATTTGCTTTAGGAGCCCTGGCCATAGGGTTTTGGATCGGACGGAATTTTACACCTTCGGCCGCCGAAGCTAGGTCTTCAGAAGCCAGGAGGGATGTAAGTCAAATTCCAAATATATTAGGATCTATGCTTGCCGGTCTCCTTACAAAAAAGACCACAGAGTTTATTGAAGGACTGGGAAGATCTGTAACCTCCGGTTCAGGAAGAGTCAGAGCTTCTCTATTTTAAAATCCCGGGCTATTCAGAAGGCGAGAATTGGAATTCTCGCCTTCTGTTGTTTGAAAGAATGATCCTAAACCGAGCAGGGTTCCCGGAAAAGTCTTATGAAATCTTCAACTGTTAGTACCTTGTCTCTTTTCTTAATGCTGGTTGTAATTTTGGTGGTTCCTGCTTATGGGAAAAGTCAGAAAAGCAAGATGAACAGACCGGCTAAGGAGGATCGGAATCGCCTTCATACCCTGGAAAAAATCCTTCGTTATAGAATCATCGCCCGGTTTCCCTCTGTAGTATCCGGCCTATCGGCCGGGGTTGCCGTGATAACCGGAGACCCTACAAAAAAACTGGACGACATTGAGAACGCCGGATATCTTATTTGGGAAGAAAGTTCTCACCGAATTAATGAGAAGAACATCCAGACTACGTTTAAAATGCGAGGGGGTTCATCAGAAGAGGTTAACCGAAAGGGTTACAGGGCAGCCATTTATTTTGAGGAAAAGAAAATCACAGGACCTCAGGGAATCCTTTCTATTCAGTATTCGGGGTATATGAACCGGCATGGAAAAGAACTTCGAGAGACCATCCAAATTTTACCGGATAGATTGATTTCGCGGGTTTCTGGAAAGGAGCCGGTGGAAAAGAGAGGGAGTTTCATGGGGATCCTGTCCCTGATGGATTTTATCAAAAAAAATGGAATGGGCAAAGACCAATCGTTTGCCTTTGTTTTCAATGGAGAATCCTATGAATTGGGTCTGGCTGAAGCGGAAGAAGAAAATATAGAAGTTAACGGAAACCCTTATCCCGTTACCCGTTGGGAGTTCACATTAAAGAGCCTCGAAACCGGAAAGATGATAAAAAATAAGGGTGAGATGATTACCTGGGTGGCTCAACAAGGTCCCTATCGGGGAGAGGTCATCCGCTTTAAAGTGAAATATAGCTCATTTCTTACCCTTATAGGCGTCCTGGAACCCCAAACTTAAAGAAGAAAAGAAACTCCATGCAAATTGCCCTTGTTTTATTTCTGTTGTCCCTGGCCGTTGTATTTTTCATACTCGAAATCATCTCCGTGGATCTGGTTGCGCTCCTTTTAATGATAGCCTTTGTAACGTTCCGTATTCTTACTCCAGAAGAGGCTTTTGCCGGATTGAGCAACGACGTCATTATTTTCTTTGGAGGATTATTTGTTTTAACGGCCGCTTTACTTCGAACCGGAGTTATAAACTATATCGGTCAGAGAATTATTCGGTTTGGAGGAACAAATCCCTGGAGACTCCTGGGGGTGATGATGCTTCTGGTTGCCGGAGTTTCTTCTTTTCTCAGCAACCTGGCAACGGTAGCCATTTTTCTTCCCATAGCTTTGGGAGCATCCCAAAAAGCCAGAATCCATGAATCCAAGCTTTTAATACCTGTGGCTTACGCTTCTATTCTGGGAGGAACCTGTACCCTGGTAGGGACCTCCACGAATATTATCATGAACGGAATCCTCCAAAAATATGATCTCCCGGCCTTTTCACTTTTTGAGTTCACTCCGTTGGGTATTTTGATTACCGTCACAGGCCTGCTCTATTTACTTTTTGTGGGAATTCGATGGCTTCCAGAAAGACAGGTAGAAAGTCTGAGTGAAGAGTACCATCTTCGGGAGTATGTTACAGAAGTTATGGTACTCCCCGATTCCCCGCTCATTGGTAAAACTTTGGCAGAGTGTGCTTTTAGCACGGAGTTAGATCTGAATGTTCTAAGTATTATCCGCGGAAATCGATATATCTTAGCGCCTCGAACGTATGAAACTATCCGCGAAGGAGATCGTCTTTTGTTAGAGGGAAGGATAGAGAGCATCCTGAAATTAAAAGCAGAGGAAGGGCTTGAGATTAAAGGGGAAGCCCTTATGAGCGACCAGGATCTGGAATCTGAAGATATCAAACTCATGGAGATTTTGATTCCTCCCCGTTCCAAATTGATCGGAGAAAATCTCAAAGGACTCAATTTTCGTCCCCGGTATGGCTTAACGGTTTTAGCCATTTACCGGCATGGAGAAACTTTGAGGGATAAACTCAGCCGGATTCGACTTGCATCCGGGGATATTTTGCTGACCCAGGGCCATCGGGATAGCCTTTTACTCCTCAGACAGGATCCGGACTTTATGGTACTCGGAGAGGTAGAAGGCCGGTCGTATCGTAAAAAAAGGGCTGTTTATGCTTTAAGCATCTTTGCCTTATCTCTGCTGGTAGGAAGCCTTCAGATGGTACCTTTTTCCATTGCCATGTTATCCGGGGCTATTTTGACCATTTTAACAAAATGTGTGACCCTTAAAGAAGCCTATGATTCCATCGACTGGAAAACCCTGGTTCTTGTTGCCGGTCTACTTTCCGCGGGGGTTGCCATGGAAAAGACGGGAACGGCCAGATTTCTATCCGATCAACTTCTAAGCCTGATGGGATCTCCCAAACCGATGCTCACCCTTCTGTTGTTGTTTCTCTTAACCATGCTCCTCAGTCAGCCTTTATCCAATGCAGCCGCCGCCGCGCTGGTTGCTCCCATTGCTTTCAACCTGGCTACTCAGATGAATGTTAACCCCAGGGCCTTTATGGTTACTGTAACCATGGCGGCCTCTTGTTCTTTTATGACGCCTCTGGAGCCGGCGTGTTTGTTGGTCTATGGGCCTGGCAAATACACCTTTCTTGATTTTTTCAAGGTAGGATTCCCTTTAACCCTTTTAGTTCTCCTGATGGTGGTTATGATGGTTCCTATTTTTTGGCCCCTTTAAGTAAAAAAACCCCACTTTTTTCTTGACCTTTCTTCTTTTCTGGCGTAAAGCTAGAGTGACTTTGAAAGGATTTTAAGATTCAGATTTTAGATTCAACCTATATGGGGGTTTTAGATTTCTTCCGTTTAGATGGGAAAGTCGCTGTGGTAACAGGGGCTGGACAGGGCCTGGGACAAGGAATGGCGCTGGCTCTGGCCGAAGCCGGAGCCGATATTGTGATTGCCGAACTCAATCAAGAAGCCGGAGAAACAACGGCTAAAATGGTTCAAGAAAGGGGACGGCAAGCTCTTGTGGTAAAGGTGGATGTTTCCCAGATGGGAGAGGTGAATTCCATGGTCAGGACCGTCATCGAGTCGTGGAAACGGATCGACATTCTGGTGAACAATGCCGGAATCACGTTTGTTCGACCGGCTTTGGAGATCTCCGAGGCGGAGTGGGATAAGGTTTTGGCTGTCGACCTCAAAGCCATTTTTCTCTGCTGCCGGGCAGTAGCCCCCTATATGATCCAACAGGGGGGAGGTAAAATTATCAATATTGCGTCTATGGCCGGATTTTATATCAATCGGGATGCAGATTACGTCCATTACCATGCTGCCAAAGGCGGAGTTATCACGCTGACCAAAGCCCTGGCTGTGGAGTGGGCAAAGTATCATATCTATGTGAACGCCATCAGTCCCGGGTTTTTCCTTACCCCTATGAATGCAGCCCGGGCTAATACCCCGGCCATCCGGGCGATTCGTGTTGATCAGGGAGTTATTAAACGTTATGGAGAGCCTTATCAGGACCTGGGAGGGGCTGTGGTTTATCTGGCTTCTTCTGCATCCAATTTTGTTACTGGTCATAATCTGGTGGTCGACGGGGGATATGCCCTTTAAACAGAAGTCAGAGGTTAGAACCCTTTCTGATTTCTGACTTCCGGCTCCTGTATGCCTGATTTATCTGATACCAAAGTTCGATTTATTCTAAATCCCCGAGCAGGAAGCGGAAAATACCTAGAAAAACTCATCCAGTGGATTCATCTGACTTTCTCGGAGACAGGTATAAAATACGATATTCAAATAACCCAGAAGCGGAGGGATGGTATGAAATTAGCGCAGGAGGCGATCCGAGAAGGTTATCTTCGCATAGTTGCCGCAGGAGGGGATGGAACGATCAATGAGGTCGGCAATGCTCTCGTTCACACCGAGGCGATTTTAGGAATTATTCCCATCGGTTCGGGTAATGGGCTTGCCCGTGCCCTAAAGATTCCTCTGGATTGGAAGAAAGCCTGTCAACTTCTCTTCAACGGAAGAATTCATAAGATAGATATTGGAAAACTGAGCTCAGGGTTCCATACAAGATATTTCTTTGCCACAGCAGGTGTGGGATTTGAGGCTTACCTGGGCTGTTTATATGATAAAAATGCGACCTCCCGTCGAGGTATATGGCCCTACTTTTTCCTGGCCCTTCGAGAATTCCATAAATTTCAACCGCCTGAAATGATGCTGGAATTTACCACCCCGATAGGACAGAAGAAAATAATAGGGAATCCCTTTATTGTAACCATTGCTAATACGGAGCAGTTTGGGGGTGGGGCTATTATTGCTCCAGGAGCATTACCGGATGATGGCGTTTTAAATCTTTGTATTATTTACAAACTCAGCTTTCTTCAGGCACTTTATCATGCTCCCAAGCTTTTTACAGGAAACATCACCCGGGTGCCTCAAATGATGATGTACCCTATAACGAGCTTGAACATCACTCGAAAGTCTTCGACCCCCGTCCAGGTGGATGGAGAACCTGTGATGTGTGGCCCAGAAGTGAGTGTAACCGTTTTACCTGGAGCTTTAAAGGTGTTCACCTGTTAAAATAGAAAGGAGCGATTATGGATCTTAGAGCGACTTTCCCCTGTTCGGGTTTTTTTACCCTGGCTGTTTTAATCGGTATGGTATCTTTCCCCTTACAGGCCTTTTCTGAAGAATTTTTTCTCTTCGAAGCCCCTAAGTTGTCGGTCCAAGAACCCCGGCCACGAATTACATTAAATCTTTCTCAGCTTTATATAAGTCCGGAACCAAAACCGGTTCATCTCACCTTGTTAAACGGGGAGGAAATATCCAACCTTTTATCCGAAAACGGTCCAAAGATTCCACGAGATTACTGTCTTCTGTATGCGGCAGGTTCACCCATTGATCTTTTAAAAACGGTTTGCTCTCCCCAAAGCACGTTACCTGCATTACTCGGAGAGAAGGGTCAGATGATCTCCCCTTTAGAAAAAAACCTATCAGCTCCCTCTGAACCGGCCTGGGGGATTGTCTCATCAAAGGCATTTATGAACCTGGGGATAAGCTCCGATCTGGCCTTAGAGCTTTATCTTGCAGAGGATAATATGCCGACTTTACTGACCGAAGATGTGACCAAACAACTGGCATTTTTTGATGGCCTCCGGTCCCGGCTTCTGGAAGGGATGCCGGATATAGCCCCCTTTACCATTGTAAAATCCAAAATCGCTGATTCCACAGAATCCTCCAGTGGATCTTCCCCTTCTTCCCGCGGCCTTCCCATAGTACCTTTATTTAAATGGAACTCCGTAGGCCTTGCCTTAAAATGGAAGTGGTGAGGTTAAAGCTGCTTCTCAAAGCTCAATCCTTGCAAGATCTTACTTAATTCCTGTGAAAGCTGGAGACGCTGGGCCTTAAGGGCTTGAATCTCTTTCCGGAGTTGTTCAAGTTGGTCTTCCCCGGCAGACAACTTGGCGGTATAACGTTCTAAAAGCTTGCGTTGCTCGGGGGTATCTTTTAAGGTTTTGAGGTTCTCCCGAACCCTTTCTTGATCTTTGAAGATGGTAGTGACCTGGTCTTCTTTTTCTTTTATTTGTTTATCCATATCACCGATCTGTCCCTTTAACCGAATGATCTGATGGATGGTTTGCTCAACCTCCGGAGTAAAATATTTTTGATTGGCAAAAATGGTAATATTTTCTTCGGTCAGATCGGTCAATACATAAGTATCCGCAAAGCTATTCTCCTCTCTGACATCAAACTTGGTAGTAGCATTGGGCTTTAGTTCCACCCGGAAGCGGTAGAAATTCGGAGTTGTTTCCACCAGATTAGAATTATCGGCCAGGGTCCAGTCTGACCGATAAGGATGCTCGATATAGAGAACCTTTGTCTTCTCTTCTTTATTACGAACGGTATAAGTTTTGCTCTCCACCTGCTTATAATGAATGGAAAGATTTCCGTTGATAATCTTAACCAGAAAGACCCGATCGCGTTTGCTTTCATGGGCTGTATTTACCAGACTTCCCAAATCCACGGCATAGGAAATAAAACTTTTCTCATTGGGTTTAAGGGTACCCAGAAGAGCTTCTCCGGCGTAGGTATTTTCATCGATAACGGTAACAGGTCCTCCTTCCAGGGTTAGACCTGTGGTATTGGTAATTCTCAGCGCCCGCAAAGGATTCTCCGCCCGAACCCCCTCATTATACAAGACTATCTTTTCTCCGTCCATCTCCCTTTGAACAATGGGAAGCAGGGCGGATCGATTTCGCTTGATGGTAACCGGATGGTCGATACGGTATTCAAACAGATCACCGACCTCCTGGGTAATCGTTTGAAGGGGCTGAGCCTGTGCGAGGCCGGTAGCCAGAGAAGGTTTACTTGTTTCGGCCGTACGAGCCTTAGCCAGCATTTCCCGCTTTGGCATGGAAGTAGGTGGAGGGGCAGGTGTTGGAGCCATTTTACCTTCGATGGCTCCTGGAAGTGACTCCAGGGTTCTGGTTTCCGCAGCCTTCTCTTCGGCCGGACCTTCTTCCAGCGGAGCCTCGGCAACCTGGGGAGCTATGGCCAGTTCCTCTTCCACCTGTACCACAGGTCTTCTTTTATAACGCGGGGTGTACAAATCCTGAATGAAGGATACCGGCAGGCCCGATACCAGGGAAAGCTCAACCTCTTCCCAATCCTCATCCTGGATGTTATCGACGATGGCCCAACCCTGAAGAAGAGGTTTTTTATTCTCTTCCAGTACCATTCGATAAGAAGTCTTCCAAACCGGTACCTCCACCGTATAACCCAACATTACCTCCCGTTCTCCCGTTCCGTTGGTAGAAATAGTGACCATGCGGATATCCTTCTTTCGATAAGCCAGGAGGGTTGTCAGATAATCCTGGACATCCCGTCGAAGAGACTCATCCAATACCTGAATTCCCTTGATATCGTCCAGGTTAAAACGAACCAATTCCCCGTTCTCCTTCATGATATTAAGGAGACGGGTATGAACCTCATGACTGTCCTGGATAAAGGTTTTGGTTTCAAGCCCAAGAATGAAGCCTGAGATCCCCTCTGCTCCTACCTGAACCTCTACCCGAGCTCCTTTAATCTGGCCCAGGAGAGTTATCAAATTAGCCTCTCCCGACAGGTTCACGGAAAAATCATCTAATAACTTATCTAAAGGTTTTTTTGAATCGAAGGCAATTTCCGAAATATTCCCCTGACCCAGGTCCAAGACCACCAGAGACTTAAGCATATCGTTCATTTGACCGGCTTTGAACCGAAGGGAAATCACCTGATTATCCCTGACCTTTCCTTGATGCTCGAAATAACCCACCCCATGTTTATAGAGAACAACTTTTCGAATTGGAAGTGAGATCATCTCCGGGGTTGCAGCCCCTCCCGATAGGGGGATCAGCAATAAGAGAATCAGGTAAGTGATTAGAAAAACTGTAGAATGGGACATGGACAATTCTCCTTTTTATTTAAGGGTCCGGGGTCAGGAGCCAGAATGGATAGAAATCCAACTTCCCATCCTTGGCTACTATTCCGATGCTTAAACCTGAACTCCTGGCCTCTGACGCTTTGCTTCTACTATCCGCAGGTCGAGAAGATTTGTCAATAGCGAACTAAAGATTTCTGACAAAGTGACAATTCCCCAGGAAGGAGGGTTAAAAGATAGTCCTTTTGAAGAGGTTTTTGATCTTCAGGGGTAAAAACAGACTCCCCTTAAAGGGCCTTTAATCAGGCAAGGAAAACAGACGGTTTAAAAAAGGGGTATAGAGGGAAGGGTTGGGCTAAGGAGGTAGGATTCCTCAGCCCGAAAAATGGAGGGATAGGATGGTTGCTGGAGACACCGAATGAAGGATCCCCGGATAAGACCGGTTAGAATTGAAATTTTCTGAGTCCTCATAAAATATGCCAGGTCTCCTGAGGAGAAAGTTTAGTAGGGCTATTCTCCTTCCTCAGGATAACTAATCCCGTCGATAATGACGTTATCACTGTAAATGTTAACAAAGTCGATCAGCGCATCCATAGCCAGGACGCGGGCTTCCTCCGGATCCTCGCAGACTCTAAATGCCTCCTCATTAAAGATGGAAATCAGTTCTTCCAGTGTATATTCTTGTTTTTCGGCAATTTTCATGATAACCTCCAATTTTGTTTCCCTTATGAAATGCAAAGAGTTTTAGGAGTTATAAGTTCTCTCTCCTCCTGTGCATTCCAATTTCCAGAAACCCATAGTTCATAATTCAAAGAACCTCACCAGGAATTTACAAGGTGACTCTGTTTTAAACTATTCAAACAACATGCCACCTTTTCCTCATTTAAACTCGATTCAACTTACACGAACAGTCACTATAGCTATTACTTATATAGACACTGAAATTCGTTTTTAGTTTCAGTTTTCACCCATTTTTATATGGGAGTTCCTTGATAGGTCGTTGGATGCCGGAAATTCTTTCATGAAGATTTTTCATGAAGAACGGTATTTCGCTTTTCTTCGATGGCCCGGAGGAGCTTATCAAAGGGTTCGGCAAACAATTTAATTCCTGCTTCCAGGAGCTCTGCGGTCACCTGTCCGAGATCGATACCCACCTCTGCAAGGGTATGAAGGGTTTGACGTGCCCCCGGGATATCTTCCTCCAGGGTTGGACGTACCCGACCGTGATCTCGAAAAGCTTGGTAAGTTGCAGGTGGCATAGTATTGATGGTATTTGAACCGATAAGGGATTCCACATAGAGTACATCGCTGTATTTTGGGTTTTTAGTACCTGTTGAGGCCCATAAGGGTCGTTGTACCCGCGCACCTTTCTTTTCCAAGGCACGGAATCGGTCACTGTGAAAGATTTGTTTAAACCTCTGGTAAGCCAGTTTCGCATTGGCGATGGCTACCTTACCGAGCAAAGAGGAGAGCTTTATCCTCTCCTGTTCATGGATAGCCTGTCGGATACGGGCTTCAAGCAGTGCATCCACTGCAGTATCGATACGACTTACAAAGAAGCTGGCTACAGAGGCGACGGTATCCAGGGGTTTTCCTTCGGCCACACGTTTCTCCAGACCCGAGAGGTAGGCATAGGCAACCTGTTCATAGACTTCTTGGGAAAATATGAGCGTGATGTTAATATTAAGGCCTCTGGTGATGAGCTGTTCGATAGCCGGTAAACCTTCTGGGGTCGCCGGGACTTTGATCATCAGATTCCTACGATCTACCCGTTGCCAAAGTCGCAGGGCTTCAGAGATGGTCCCTGTGGTATCCCGTGCCAGATGGGGTGAGACTTCCAGGCTCACATAGCCATCTATTCCATTTGTCTTCTCATAAACGGGTTGGAGGAGATCTGAAGCCATCTGGATATCTTGAACGACCAGCTCCTCATAAATTTCCTCTGGGCTCTTACCCTGTCTGGCCAGTTCCTTCAAGGCTTCATCGTACTCTGTGCTTCCTGTGATAGCTTTTTCAAAAATGGCCGGATTTGAGGTTACCCCCCGGAGCCCATCCTCTTCGATTTTTTTCCGGAGTTCGCCAGAGGTTATCAACCCGCGACTGAGATTATCATACCAGACGCTCTGGCCAAAAATTTGTAATTCAATAAGTGGATTTAAAGCCATAACACCTCCTCAGTAAGTAAAGTGCAAAAATCTTTTTACATTTTTTCTTTTAGTGTAGTACATCGTTTACTTAATTTTGGCTTAACTTTTAAGTGGCCCTCACTCCCACCCTCCGCTCCCACGCTGCGGGAAAGGGGAGCGAGAGGATTTATGGGCCAGCTCTCGGTGAATCCCATCTCCCGAAGCCTCGGGAGAGGGGGTAGGGGGGGGGGTAGAATAGCTATTCAAAGTTTTTGACAACTGCTGCTAACCCTACAGATTATTCTGGTACCTCTCCAAAACGTTCTCGGTAACGAGCCAACAGCGCCTCTAACTCATCTGCTCTCTGCTTCTGCTGTCTGGCAAGCTGCTCTGCCTGTTCGGCCCGTCGTTTTTCCTGTTCGGCCCGTTGTCTTTCCTGTTCGGCCCGTTGTCTTTCCTGTTCGGCTAACTCTTCCTCCGTGGGCAATAACTCACCTTCCCTCGTCGCCCACCGCAGCCACACTGCATCTACCCCTGCATACTTTCCCGCCCATTTTACCAACTTCAGCCCTAACCGCTTACTTACCAATCCTCCCTCAACGTCCGGCTCGATCGGCACATAGATTCCACCCTGTAATTGAAACCCGGCCAGTTCCCCCGTAAACGGATCATACCAAAAATACTCTGTTACTTTCAACTGATCCTGATACACCCGCTTTTTCTCCCCTTTGTCTATTCCGGCCGTACTCTCCGACAACAACTCAATCACCACATCCGGACCTTTTCCCTCCTGCCACACTACCCAACTCTTCCGCTCCCGTTTCGGTACATCTAACACCACAAATACATCTGGCCCTCGAAAGTCCTGATGGCGTAACTGTTTCAGGCTAAAGTAGATAAACATGTTCCCCCCCACGAAAAACTCTCGATCTCTCCAAAACTGTCGCAGCGGAAGGATCAACAGGTACATTTGTAAGACATGTCGTTCGGATTCCATGGGGATTCCATCACTGTAAGGAAGTTCATCCTCGGTAGGAGGTATTTCCACCTCTTCCAGGGTCACTCCAGCGTTATGCCTTTCTTCCATAAGCCTCACTCCTCGGTTTTAAAAAATAATACTGGGTTTTAAAATGACGATATTCCCTTTTAAGAATATGCTACCAGGTAGGTAAATGGGTGTCAACAGATATATCAACTCTTCAGAAATTTTCAAAAGGCCTGTTTGACACAATGGGAAAGCCCCCTGCAGAGGCTTCCCATGCTTAGAGTTCAGGGATTAAATTTACAGATTAGTAGGTCAAAGGTCCCCATTTGACATAAGGGACCTTTGCCTTCAACTCAGGGAGTTGATCAACAATTCGATTATTACTTGTAACTTGCCCAGGCTTACCTCCACAACGATTTTAAAATTCCCCATACGGAGAAAACGGTTCGCGGGTCCACCGTCTCGGTAATAATACCTGCAAAGGCATTCTGCAAGAACCTGCTTTTCTGAGCACGACGGGCTATCAGGTCGTTAAGCCAGGCTTTGGAAAGCCAGTTTTCGGCAATCTGGTATCCCAGATAACGAGGTCTCAACTCTTCCTCCAGGAGACGTGGAAATTCATGCAGGTATTGGAAATTCCCCTCCACCAGCGACTTATGAACTATCGATGCGGCCAGCTCCCCTGTCTCCATAGCTTTGCCGATCCCTTCCCCGGTGAAAGGGAACGTGGCCCCGATCGTTTCCCCGATGGCTAATATATTCCTACCCTTGAAAGGGTAAGAACCTTTTAAACCACATCGAAGAAGGGCCCCTTGAAGGGGAGTAAGGATTTCACCCTGCTTCATCAATTCTCGCGCCAGGGGAAACTCAGCTACGAAGGTATGGAAGATTTCCTTTAAATTCCCCTTGGTTTTGGCACCGTTTCGGTATGCCATACCGCAACCCACGTTGTACTCGTCACGGCTTATGGGAAATATCCAGGCATAACCTGGGATAATGGAGCGATCAAAGGATATGACCAGTTGATTCAGATTAAATGAAGAACGTACATAGCAACGTAGAGCCACCGCACTGGCCCTCAGGTGTGAAACCATCCCTAGATTTTTCAATAAAGAAATATCCGCACCCGTTGCGATCATACCAATACGCGCCCGAACCTGTTGGGGTGATTCTGAAAACGAAGCCCGAATCATGCCATCCGGGTCCCTTGAAATAGCTTGAACTGTTCCCTGGCAGAAGGTAGCCCCCTTGGAAACGGCTTCCCTGGCAATTATCTCATCGAGAATCAGTCTTTTAACCGTCAGGAAGTCACCAGGCACTTCAAATCTTATACGGGAGGGACTGAATGCAGTTATTTCTTTAGTTTTCCACCCGACTTTAGAGACTTTTTCATACAAACCCGCCCTTTGAAGGCACCTGATGGCATCGGGAATAAGACCGTCGCCACAAATCTTATCCCTGGGAAATCTCTGCTTATCTATCAGCAGAACCTTATGCCCCCGAGAGGCTAAATGTAGGGCTGCCATGGAACCGGCAGGTCCGGCGCCTACAATCATTACTTCCCATAACAGGTCTGGTAAGGAGTCAATGGGAGGTTGCCAGAGGTTTTGATAGGGTTCGGGCATAGATATGGCTTTCTAATCAGAAGTAAAGGCATCGGCATGCTCAGGAGCTTGTATAGCGGGTTATAAGCAGAAACATGGCCTGCCGTGCCCGTACTAGGCCAAACCTTTTTTCAAGTTCTTGTAATATCTTTCCTTTAATCTCTCCTGTAAGTCCTCGGGTTGAGAGGGTTGAGTTCTGAACCCGGCATGGTTTATATCATTTCTATCTTGCGTTATCGAGTCATATATCTTAATAAAATCCTCGCTCAGGCAACTTATAATTTTTTGAACGTCTTCTTTTCTACTTTTAGCTGGCTCTTCCCATTCCTCTTCAGGAATTTTTCTATTTGCAATAATGTTTCTATTTGCAATATGGAGAGCCTGAGCAGCAAGTTTCCTTTTGTCTTCATTGAGAATTTCGCTCTGACCAAAATGTCTTACGACAACCTCGCTAATCATCGTCTCTTGAAGTAGAGTATAACCCTGTGGTATTAAATTGTGTTGAATACACCATTCAACCGCAGCATATCCGTTTTTAATATCTTTATTTTTAAAATCTTTAATTTTATTCGCTATTTTATCGAGTAAAGGATTTATCGGTTTTAAGAATCCTTCTTTTTTTATCAGTTCTCTTAAGCCGTCAAAATCAAATCCATCGATGAGACCAGGTCCTCGACTTGTCTGAATTAATTTGGTGAGCTTCTTTAGTTGTTTACTCAGTTCCCGGAGGTTTTGTGCGCCCTCGTCTTTTCCTTGTGTATCTGCCAGAATAGATTTTATTTCTTGTTGAGTCAGCTCACTGATATCTTTAGCGTCCCCATACGTAATAAAATTATGTATGGCATTCGTCCAATCGAAAAGACGAACAAAGGGGGTAAGATTGAAAATTGGAACGTTACGATCCTGGACTGCCATTTTTTCCACTTCGCGAATACTGCCTAAGGATTCAAAGGCACCGTAGTAAACTCCATTTATTTTGATATTCTTTATGACCTTTGCATAGTTCAATATGATGATGGCAAGCATAGGGAGAGAACGGAAAGCATGGGTCATATCAAATATTACTTCATCCCCATGATCTATTTGATTAAGAACCTCATCAAAAATTCTCCAAATCTCCTCTTCCGTTCGCCCATCCGGAATTTCTTTGTCAAGAATTTTAGTCTTTAACCCTAAAGATTCTAATCTTCTTTTTAATCCTTCTCTCTGCAGAGGTTTACCGTCCCTATCCTTATGACCATTATCCACCCAGTTTTTATTTTTAGCCTCTTCAGTCAGAAAAATAATAATCCTATCCTTTTCCGTCCAATCTTTGCAGAATAAAGAAACCAGAGCTTCCTGAATAAATCGCACTCCACTGATCTTCCCTTTCTCATTCAGCAAATAGTTACAAGGTAAGTAATCGTTGGTTCCTAAAAAGGCAAGCATGACTTGACTCATTGGACTCACTCCTTTTCATATCTTCTAAACATCCTATGCCGGAACACCCGTTCCGATCTCACCGTGTTATCCGGCAAGGCCTTCTCCACCACTTCCCGTTCGGTGGTGGAATAAACAGGAATTAAACCAGCAGAAAAGGCAAAATTAACCATTAAATAGACGGCCCCAAAATCACCCTGGATCAATACATAATCTCCAGGCTCTGCATGCCCTTTCATCCATCTACGAAGGGGTTCCAGATACTCACTTAACGAAGGTTTGGTGGGGGGAATATTCTTCCAGAGACCTTCCAGATCCACAGACAGGGGGACAAATTCGGTGATGTTTAAAGTAGCCCTGGCATCTTTGATTTGGTCCTGGGTTAATTCATGGGAAAAGAGAAGTAACATTTTGGGCATTTTATAGGTTCCCCGGTAGGGGCGACCGGCCGATCGCCCCTACCTCGGTTAAAATATAGATAAAGAAACAAGGTTTAAGACAAAAAACTTCATCCTCAGCCTGCCTACGCTACAGTTTTCGGGTATGCTCATTTTTTGCATAGTTCGGGATCTGAACCGGTAAAGCCATGCTTACCAGTCCAGGCTGAATAAAGAAAGATTACTTCTGAGAACTATAGAGAGCATAGCTTCTCTTATGTCAACCGGGACGGTTAACCTACTGTCCGGGACGGTTAACCTGCTATTCGCTCTTAACCTGCTAACTCCTTCCGCACAATCTTTGTCCCCTCAACCATCCGCTGCAGTTTAAGATAGGCCAGCCATCGGGGAACCGGGAAAAAACCGCAATCGGGGTTGATATAAAGTTTCTCGGCAGGAACATATTTGAGGGTTTCTCGAATACGCTCGGCAACATCCTCAGGGGTCTCCACATAGAAGGACTTTACGTCGATGAGACCGGCTCCTAACTCACGGTCGATCCCAAACTCTTTCCAAAGCTCGATTTCTTTCATTTCGCGATTGGCATACTCAAAGACAAATTGTTGGGCCTTGGCTTCCAGTAAGTCGGGAAACATCCAACGATACGTACGCTTTCCGCGAGGTCTGCTGAGGAGATTGCCAAAACAAATATGAAGGGCGATCTTGGCATTGACCCCTTCAACACACTTGTTAAAAAGATGAATCCAATCCCGGGTGGTCCCTGGAATAATGGCATAGGAGGGCTCATCAATTTGAATAAAATCAGCTCCTTCGGCCACCAGGGCCTTTAATTCCGCATTGACCACTTCTGCAAACTCATAGGCCAGCTCTAAACGATCTTTGTAATAGGGATCGTTTTTTTCCAGATGAATATGAATCGTTAAGGTTAAGGGTCCGGCTACGGCTACTTTGACGGGTTTCTGGGTGTTTTGTCGAAGAAATCGATACTCCTCCACAATACCCAGGCCTTCGGGAACCTTAATTTTTTCCACAGGGCGATATCGGACAGGGCTGTCATAACCATAAAGACCCGTTTTTCTCAACGGTTCGATCGGAGCAAGTCCCGTAAATCGCTTGTAATAATTCTGGACAAAGAAAAATCGACGCATCTCGCCATCGCTGATGATATCTACACCGGCTTTCTCCTGATCAAAAATGGCAATTTTAACCGCGTCATCATATAGTTCTTTAATGTCGGTTACTCCGTATTTGCCCTGTTTGACTTCCTCTAATGCCGTCCACATCCACCCAGGGGTGGCATAACTTCCTACAACAGTAGTAGGTAAAAGGGGGTGAGGTTGTGTGGTCATGCTTAAAAAAGAGGGATACCAAGTACTGAGCCATAACACCCAAAGATTCTTTACCCACTACTCAGTACCCACTCCTGTTGTTATCCTTTTTCTGTCAGGCTTGTAACACCGAAGTTCTCAGGAACTTTCCTGTTCTTGTAGGGGCGTAAGGCCTTACGCCCCTACGCTCCTACTTTCTATCAGGGACGTTCTGGGCTATAAGCAGATATAAAACTAATTAGCCACAAAGGCACACAGACAGAAGGGATCATTAAAAATAAGAAAATTGACCGATCCTGTATATCTTTATGCCTTTGTGGCTAATCTTAATATTCTCCTTATACCTGGAGTTATTGTAGAAATATCTCCTGATTGTTGTCAAGCAGGAAACCTTTTTTTCAGAAAATTATGCCGGAAATAAGTATTGAAACCCTAAAACGTTCAGCTTAGAATAAAAACCATGTCAACCTCGCGCCTTGTTAAATCTTCAGGCATTGTAAGTCTGGCCGTTATGGCCAGCCGTATTTTAGGTTTGATCCGGGAACAGGTTTTTGCAGCCCTCTTTGGAGCGGGACTGGCCTACGATGCTTTCACTGTAGCCTTCCGTATCCCTAACCTTCTCCGGGATTTATTCGCGGAAGGGGCTCTAAGCTCGGCCTTCGTGACCACATTTACCCAATGGCAGGTGGAAAAAGGAGAGGGAGCCGCCTGGCGTCTGGCCAACCTGGTCCTTAACACCCTTACCCTCCTTTTAGGAGGAGTTGCCTTTCTGGGTATTTTGTTTTCAGACCAGATTGTCTCCTGGATGGCCCCCCGGTTCGAAGATATTCCCGGTAAAGTAGCCCTCACGGTCAAATTGACCCAGATCATGTTTCCCTTCCTTCCACTCATTTCCCTGGCCGCCGTAGCCATGGGAATTTTAAATACAAAGGATCGGTTTGGAATTCCGGCTTCGGCTTCTACGTTCTTCAACGTGGGATCTATCCTGGTAGGGGTGTCTTGCGTTTATCTGATGCCCTATCTGGGCCAGGAACCCATTGTGGGAATGGCCATCGGTACTCTGGCCGGAGGATTACTCCAGTTTTTTATCCAGGTCCCTTCTCTCTATCGGGTTGGATTTCGCTATCAGCCGATCATAAGCTTTTCAGACCCGGGTATTCGCCAGATTATGAAACTCATCGGTCCCGCCATTATAGGCCAGGCCGCCGTACAGATCAATGTTTTTATTAATACCTATTTCGCTTCTACCCAGCAAAGCTGGGTCTCCTGGCTTAACTATGCCTTCCGGCTTATGCAATTCCCTATCGGGGTCTTCGGGGTTGCTATCGCGACGGCCACCCTTCCGGCCATCTCCAGAAGTGCCGCCCGCCAGGACATGGATGAATTCCGCCAGACTCTAGCCTCCTCCCTGGGTCTGGTCTTTTTGCTGACCATTCCGGCTTCGTTCGGACTTATCGTACTCGGAAGTCCTATCATCCGCCTCATTTACGAGCACGGGCGGTTTACAAGTTTTGACACCCAGGAAACCGCCGGAGCTTTGGCCTTTTATGCTATCGGCCTCTCGGCTTACGCAGGAATCAAAGTCCTGGTACCGGCTTTTTATGCCTTAAAGGATACTCAAATCCCTATGATGGTCAGTTTGATCTCCATTGTTAATAATATTTTACTCAACTGGCTGTTGATTCAACCCCTGGGCCATCGGGGATTGGCCCTCTCTACTTCTCTCATGGCCATCTTCAATTTTACCTTTTTAATCTCGATTCTACGTTATAAACTCAAAGGAATTCATGGGAGAATCCTGCTCCGCTCTTTTTCTAAAATTATCGCAGCCTCTTCAGTCATGGCTATGGCCTGTTGGATAACCCGGCAAAGCCTTGCCGGTTATCTGCATTCATGGGGCTTGTTAGGAAACCTTATCTGGGTAAGCCTGAGTATTCTGGTAAGTGTGGGGCTCTTCTATGTAGCGTGTAGAGTTCTTCAGGTGGAGGAGTTGGAGCAGGTGATGGCCGTGGTAAAGGCAAAAATAAAGAGATGAGAGGAAAGTTCTGTTGAATTGGCGGGCTATCATCAACCCCCCCCCCACTTCGCCTGGTATCGGTTAACAGGATGAATGGTCAACCCTTCGTGCGGTTGCAGTATGAAGGGATCCGTCCATAGGAGGATACCGTCAAGTCTGGGTGCTCAAAATCAGGTATCCCCCGATGGCAACAAAAAGAATGTGCGAAACCCAAGCAGCTAAAAGGGGTGGGAAAATCTGGGCATGACCTAAGGATAACCCCAAATTTAAGGTAATCCAATAGCTGAACCCGATGAAAATACTCAACCCGATTCCTACAGTGGTCCCACTTCGCGGAGATTTTAAGGCAAAAGGAATTCCGATAATAACCATCACCAGACTGACAAAGGGGAAGGAGATCTTTCCTCGTAAATCCACAATGTAACGAGAGGCATCGTATCCAGTACTTTGAAGTTCGCCGATGTAATTCTTTAATTCCCGATAAGTCATTTCTTCCGGGTCTTTCCGAATGCGCTGGAATTCCTCAAAGGAAGGTTGAATAGGAAATCCTCTCCTTTCAGCAAATAGGGTCTGATTTCCACCTAAAACGTCGCCCTGGAAAGTCCTCTGAGAACCATTGTAGAGGATCCACTCTCTGCCCAGATATTTAGCGACCCTTACATCGATCCGCTCTTTGATATTAAAATTTTTATCTAAAGTATAAATCGTTACACCATGGAGTTCATTCCTGTTAGGATCCAGAAGTTTGATGTTGTAAATTCTATTTTCTTTTGGGCTTCGGAACCAGATCCCACTCTTGGTCATTTGAGTCTCCTGGGGCCGGTTTTTTATGATTCTCCTGCAGGCATCGGCGATCTGGTTACTCCAGGGAATAAAGGTTTCATTGGCAATAAACAGAAAAATGCTGGCCAGAAATCCTAAAATGAGCAAGGGCAGAGAAATTCGATAAATACTGATTCCATTAGCCAGCATGGCAATAATCTCACTGTGCCTGGAAAAGGTACCTAAGGTCAACAGGGTGGATAAAAGAATCGATATGGGCATGATAAAGAAAATAAGCCACGGAATCTTGGTTAAAAAGTAGACCACAAGTACATTCAGAGGAACCTGATTTTTAATGATATCGTCAATCAGGTCGAATAAATCCACAATGGTAAAAACACAAATTAGAGCAATCAAACCTAAGAAAAAAATCTTCAGGAATTCACGGAGAAGATAACGATCTATAACTTTCATAAACCAGGAATCAGAAGTTATCTCAACTTTTAGACCTTATTGTTTAGCCATTCGAACCAGCAGTAAAGTCCCAATTCCACCCAGCAGCACATTGGGAGTCCAGGCGGCTAAAAAAGCCGGGATTTTTCCCTGATCCCCTAAATTTTCACCCCCGGTTATAAGAATATAATAAACCAAAATCAATCCGATACTTACTGCAAATCCACCCGACTTTCCCGCTCGCTTCGAGGTAATACCCAGAGGGGTTCCGATTAAACTAAAGATAAAGCAAGCAATAGGAATGGAAAACCTCTTATGGAGTTCAATAAGATAAGAATAATACCGCCGGCCGGCTTGTTTTTCCGTCACATACATTTCGTATAGACGACTCATGGGCATGTCTCGATCCGACTGGGGGATTTCTATAATTCCACTGCTATCCTTTTGTAAGGTTAAAACAAAATCGGAAACCGGAAAGTTGATAATTTTATATCGTGTCATATTCGTGATATATCGAGGGTGGGCATTGGCATCGTACAAACGCAAGATTACTTTAAGGGATTCTGGATCTGAAAGCAGTTCACCTCGTTTGGCAAAGACAATTTGAGGATCTTGAGGGTCTCTGGAATCTGCAATCATGACCCCTTTAAACGAGTTATCCCGCTCGATCTCATCCACATAAATATCCAAACCTTCAAACGTAGAATTAAAAACCCGCTCCTTAATTCCAACGGCTGCTTTAGTTCTGGCCAGATTAAAAAGGGTCAATCGAAAGGAATAGTTTCCCCAGGGGAGAAGCTTAACGTAGATGATAAAGGTAATGAATGTGGCTATCAGGGAAAATATCATAACCGGAACAAACAAACTGTATAGACTCACCCCCGAGGCCCTCAACGCAATGATTTCACTATCGGTAGAAAGTCTACCAAAGGCCATAAGGGTGGCGACCAAAACCGCCATGGGAATGGTTAGAACCAAAAAAGAGGGGAGGAGATAACCGATAAGTTTTCCGACTACGGCCACACTTACCCCTTTATTAACCACCAGCTCGGTTAAACTGAGTGTTTTGTCCATTAAAAGGACAAAAGTAAAGATCGCAAGCCCTATCAGAAAGGGATTTATCATCTCCAAGAGGATATATCTTCGGATAATTTTCATAGGCTCCAGGAAGAGAATAGCACCTGAGTTTTTTTTCGTCAAGGAGACTATTACCTTGGTAACTGTAACAATTTCTTACGAAAATCGTCTTACGATTTTTATGCTTCGTGGCGACCCAACGGGTCATAACTGCTTAGTAGGTGGCGGAATAATTCATTTCCTTCTTGTTCCCAGCAGGTTAACTTACTGGAAACAAGGGGGCTAGCAAAGATCATCTATCACCTACTACCATAGCCCCCCACCCCAGCCCTCCCCGTCCACGGGGAGGTAGCCGGGGACGTTCGACCTACTGATACAGATACATTACCTTGTAAAGCTAATCTTGAAACGATACACCCGGCTTATATCGAAATTTGAGTAAAAAATTTCCTTGTCTTCAGAAAGAATTTCGCCTTATAACAAAAAGGACCGCAACATTATCTATTCCTGTTTCGGGAGAATTTAAACATGTCACAACATCCGGATAAATGGAAAATCCGTTTTGGACAAATCTTTCAAGCCTTTTTGAGAGAATCCGGGAAGAAGTTGGAAGAGTATCTTTACTTTATCCCATTGGGCTCCACCCTGGACCCTCATTCGGAAGAAACTTTTAACCTGATAGATCTACATGTCAATACAAACCTTTATGCAACCTACTTTTCTGGCTATATTCCATCCATTCCTGTTCTGAACAGAGAAATAGCTGCAAGACTCGATGCAACTCTGGTTATTTTACCGGGATTTGGCCATCATCTCATTAAAACAAAGGCCTTTGGGGATCAAATCCCCATACTTGAGAACCTCGGTTTTCCCGTACGGTATGTGGCCTATCGAGATTCCTTTGCAAGTAATGAGAGGTGTGCTGAAAGTGTCTATCGCCTTCTCAAACAAGAACTGAACCCTGAGGAGAAACTGATTTTCTTTACCTATAGCAAAGGGAGCCCCGTCGCCGTACAAATGCTGGCCGATTCCCGTTATGCCGATATCGCCGACAGAACCCGTGCAGTGGTCAGCTTTGCAGGAGCCCTTCGAGGGTCAGTCTTACCGTCCACTCCTATGAGTCAGGCTGCCCTCATCCTATTAAAGGCATATAGAAAACTGAGACAATCTACAGGAACTTTAAGACATCGAGTAAAAGAAACGATCCAGGAGGTATTAAAAGCCTCATCGGGTAATCTTAAAGAGTTGAAGGAATTAATCGAAAAAGCTGAAGAGTTTGCCAACGATCTGGCAGACCTTCCCGAGGGGATCCTGGACCTGGCCAGGATTACCTGCCAAAACAACTATGCACGGATAAGACTCCGGGATTCCATCAAACTTTTCTCCATCTCCGCCGTTTATCCCCAGAGCGCTTTTAAAAAAGGGTTTAAATTTATTACCAACCCGGACGATTTGTTTTTATATATTTCCGGTCGTGAATTGTATAAATACAACGTTCTCAATGATACTCAACTGCTTCTTCCGGACTCGAAATTTTTTGAAAGTACAGGAGACGCCACCTGTCTTGGGGTTGTAAAAGCAGACCATTGGGGTATTGCATTATCCCATGTCTTTTCGCCCCGTTATGTGGATCCATTCCCTCGGACGGAGATGATAAAGGCGGTCCTCCTTGTGTTGGACGAATATTTCAAGGAATCGAGCATAGATCTCCCTTCTTCCTGAATCTGTAAGTTACTGATTTTATTCATCCACGAAGGACGTGAAAAAGTGTGGAAGGGTGGGGTCCTTTTACCAAAAGAACGATTTATGCGTTGGTTTGTAAGCAAAGGGAATTATAGAGGTAAGCTGCTTGCCGGGAGCCTTTTGATTATCCTGGTCTGGCTAGGGATATCTGCCATACAGGCCGAAGCCGCCACCCTGAAGTGGCGACAGGTTCAGCACATCACCCGGTTGGAGTCCATAGAAGTCCAGGATGTACCTGGTCACATTCTGGGGATAGGACAGGGTACTGGTCTGGCCTTCTTCCCCATAGGTGGAATCGCTACGGTTTTTTATAGCTTCACAAGCGATTATATTAACGGGAGTGGTCCACATACTTTATATTTTGTCTACACCTTTACAGATGGATCCACCCTTGCAACCAAGAACGAGGGAATTACAACCGTTGAGCAGGAAGGAAAGGTTTTTTCGTTTAAGGGGGAAAGTACCATCATTCGAGGAAGTGGTAAGTTTGCCCCTATCCAGGGGAGAGGAACCTATATGGGTAAGGGTTTTTTACTTCCTGCCGGTGACAAAATCGAAGGATACCTGGATTTTGATCTGACCTATACCTTAGACCCCGAATAGACTCGAGAAAAATTTCCAGAGTCTGTTATTATGAATCCCTGGGACCTCTGGAGACGGAGCAAGATCCGGGCTGAAATAAAAATATCTTCAGCCCTAAGAACCGTATAAGGCTTTTTCCACGGCTTTGAGTACACGCTTCTGGACTTCTTCCATGGGCCCTTCTAAGGTACACCCGGCAGCACGCTCGTGGCCTCCACCTCCAGGATTAAGGGTTTTGGCAATAGCTCCCATATCGACCTTACCCCGGGATCGAAGGGATACTTTGATTTTGTTTTTATCAAGTTCTTTAAACAAAACAGCCGCCTCACAACCCTCTACAAAATTATACTGATTGATAATCCCTTCTTCATCTTGAGGGGTTGCTCCAGTTTCTTTCAGCATTTTTTGGGTAATAACACTCCATAAAATACTTCCCCTGGGATCTCGACGAACTTCCGATAAAACGGCGGTGAGTAATTTAAGCGCGGCATAAGATTTGGATAGAAGAACCTCTTCGCTAATTTTCCAGGCACTGATTCCGGCTTCTAGTAATCGAGCCGCAATACGATGGGTTCGGGGAGAGGTTGAGGAAAACTGAAAAGAACCCGTATCGTAAATCATTCCGGCATAAATACAGGTCGCGATATCCGGAGTGAGGGGAACTTGCCAATCCGGGTGATCGATAAATTCGAAGACCAACTCACAGGTAGAGGAAACATAAGGCTCTATCCAGGAAATGGTATCAGTACTTGTCAGGCGACTTTTGTGATGATCGATATTGATGGTATAATCGCACTTCTCTAAGAGTGGAAGAACTTCGCCCGTACGATCCCTCCCGCCATCTACAATAAATCCGACCTCGTATCTCCGGCCTTGAACTTCTTCCAGGGACTTAACGGCCTGAAAATTAGGAAGAAAGTGGTAGCGATGGGGTGGAAGTTCTTCGTTGACAACATCAATAACGACTTCAGGGTCTAAGATACCGTTCTGACCGCTCTTGGCAACCGATAAAATCTTATACAAGGCCAGCTCTGCCCCGATAGAATCCCCGTCGGGATTATATTGTCCGGTGATGAGAAAACTTTTAGATTTATCGACGATCTGTTTAATTTCTTTAAGGATCTGATAAGAATTTATCATAGTTCAGGATCTAAAAATTCAATAAAAACTTCGTTAGCTACATATAAACCTTCTCGGGTTAGTCGCAAATAACCGTCTACCCTTTCTATTAACTTCAAATGAAAGAGTTTCTGGAGGGCCTCAGGATAAACCTCTTCCACTGAAACTCCAAATCGATCTCGGAAATAGGCCAGGGAAATACCTTCCGTAAGTCGTAAATGCATCATCAAGGTCTCGGCCATTTGTTTATCCTGGCTGATGATTTCTTCTTCGACCACCGGAGAATCTCCTTTAAAAAGCCTTTGGATATACTCTTCAATTCCTCGAACATTAGAGAACCGCCGACCTGATAAATAGGAGAAAGCTCCAGGTCCGAGGCCCAGATATTCTTCATTTCGCCAGTAGATTTGATTATGTTTTGATTGAAATCCGGGGAGAGCAAAATTGGAGATTTCATAGTGTTGATAACCGGCTTTGGACAGGCGCTCAATACCGAGTTGATACAGGGTTAATTGAAGGTCCTCATCGGGCATCTTAAGGGTTCCCAGGGTATACCATTCCCAGAACCTGGTACCTTCCTCAAGGGTCAAATTGTAGGTGGAAATATGCTCCGGATGAAGGCCGATCAACCGGTCCAGATCTTCTTGCCACATCTCTAAGGTTTGACCTGGAACGGCAAAAATAAGATCGCAATTAATATTATTAAATCCCGCATTACGGGCCATCTGGAAGGCCTGGAATAAATCCTCCGGACCGTGGGTTCTTCCTAACCTTTTCAAAATAACCGGGTGGAAGGACTGAAATCCAAAACTCAAGCGATTCACTGGGGATTTTCTCAACTTTTCAAATTTTTCTGCGGTAACCGTTCCGGGATTGGCTTCTAAGGTAATCTCCGCACCTGAAATCACCTTCCATCGAGGATAGTAAGCGTTTAAAAATTCGACGATTTCATCGATATATAAGGAAGGGGTTCCGCCTCCAAAAAAAATCGTTTGAACTCCCTGGTCGAAAACACCCTGTCTAAGATAGGACTCCACCTCCAGAGCCAGGGCCTCAAAAAAGCTACCAGCGAGATTTCCTTTTCCGGCATAGGAATTAAAATCACAGTAGTAGCATTTGCTTGCGCAAAAGGGAATGTGGATATACAAACCGATCATTTTGTTTCTTGTTGGCTATCGAAGATGGAGGACTTTTACCTTTCCTCCCCTTAGATATTACAAGATATGCCCCATCCCGGTGCTCGTCAATACGAATCAACCGTGGAAATCATCCCCAGACAATGAATCCATGTATCCGTATCCATTTAGTAGGTGGAAAAAGAAACACCCCCCATCCCCCCTGGAGGGGGGCCAGAGGGATATTCAGACAGAAAAAGTGACATCTACTAAATTGTTACAGTTACTGAATCCATTTTATATCTTGACAAGGAAGAAAGGCTGTGTAAGGTTATAGATAAGGTCCCATGAAGAAATGCCGGATTAAACTTGAGGCGTTGGGAAATTTTATGACTTACTCTCAAATATTTATTATTATTATTGGGTTTATTGTACCCACTTTAATTTTGCTTTTCGGCCCCTTTCTGTTGTTACTTGCCTTTCGAAAAAGAGAAAAGAATCGAGTCCAGAGTTACGATCCCCTCAGGGAGGAAATAGAGGTAGGAGACTTATGCCCCTTAGGGCTAAAAGATCCGGTTACAGATAGCTACTACGATATATTAACCTGTAACAATCTCTCGTGCGAGCATTATGATGTGATGAGTGGCTGTCAATGGCACAATCGGCGGGATTCGCGTAAGCCGGTTTTTGACGACAGGGCACTGGATCAGATTTTTAAGGTGGAAAGAACCCGAAAACTTATCAAAAAAATGGCGCTCTATTTTTTGATCGGCTTTCTGGTTTTGTTATCTTTGTTGATTATCTTTGAATTAAGCCGTGCCCAGAAACCTGAAATTGGCACTTTAACCTGGTATCTTATGGATAAGGACATCTGCTATGACCGATCAGACGCAAAAAATTCTTGATGAAATTAAAGCAAAACGTGGTTATTTATATCCCTGGCAAGAACTTTTAGCTAAAGAAGATCCGGATTTTATCAAAAATTATGAGAAAATGTGGGATACCATAGGGGCTCGAAGTGTGGTTCTTCCCCAAAAAATCAAGCAAATCATTTTGGTTGCGGTATTAGCCTCGAAAACCGACGAAGTTGCCCTACGGACCCAAATTAAGCGGGCTTTTTCATTGGGTGCTACAAAGCAAGAACTTATAGAGGCCATCGAGGTAGCTTTCATACCCGGCGGTGCCTTAACGTTGGTACACGGATTAAAGGCATTGCTGGATGTCATGCAGGAATTAGGGATCGAATAGAACCCCAGAGCCGGAGGTTAAAATGAGGTATGAAATAACCGAACTGTTGGGGGATGGAATCGGTCCGGAGTTATGCCAGGCCGTTCATACCCTGGTGGAGGCCCTTCCATTGACCCTTGACTTTATTCAGATTGATTTAAGTCTGGAGAACCGATATAAGGTCGGGCCTAAGATTTACGAAAAGGCCTATGAGGCTATCCTGAAGACTCGATTTGCTCTGAAGTATCCTACGATAACAGAAGAGGAAAGCCCCAATGTAGTCCTCCGTAAACTCTGTAATTTTAGCGTGATTCATCGCCCTGTGATGACCCTGCCGGGTGTTAAAAGCAATTTCACCAAAAAATTAGACCTGGATATCGTTCGGGTTGCAACCGGCGGAACCTATGAAGATCCCGGGCGTATGATTGGAAAAGACGCGGCGGTATCTCTTCGGGTTGTAGAGCGTGCGACCACCCAAACCGCAGCTATTTTTGCCTTTGAACTGGCTAAAAGGACTCATAAATCGGTTACCTCAGCATCCAAATATACCATCCAACGGATCACCGATGGGCTTTTTGAAGATATTGTAGCCCAGATGGAAAAGCGATATCCTGGAGTTCCTCACAAAAAGGAGCTATTCGATGCCCTGCTGGCCAAAATCATTATGTATCCCGAAGACTATCAGGTGATACTAGTACTGAATGAATACGGGGATTTCTTATCGGATATGGCCTGTGGTCTTGTGGGATCTCTGGGAATTGGAGCCAGTGGAAGTTATGCCTTTGATGAACAAGGGAATATAACCTTAGCCCTGTTTGATCCCGCCGGTGGGACAGCTCCGGATATCGCCGGGAAAAACAAAGCAAACCCAACGGCCATCTTCTTAGCCTTTTCTCAACTTCTTTTCCAACTCGGAGAAGCTACCCTGTCCACCCTTATCCGGGATTCTACCCTTTCCCTCCTGGAAAGAGGAATTACCACGCCAGACTTGGGAGGCTCCTGCGGTACTATGGAATTTACCCAGGAGGTAATCGCCGAAATAAAAAGGAGACTTATTTAACGTTGCGGTTACTCTGATCTCCAAATGAAATGGGAGGGTTTTGAGTCATCAGTTACCTGGGGGTTGTTTACCGCTGAGATTGCTCCAGTTCTCGAATAGCCTCTTCAACTCCTTCCAGTTCCTTTTTTAACAGGTCCCTATATTCTTTAAGTTTTTCAAGTCGCTCTGCCTTTGTATAAAACTTCCTCCAAAAGGGGCCTCCTATCGAGAAAGTCGAAAACATCTGGAAAAAACCAAGATCTTCGAAAAAAGAATACGTATGACGCATAATCTCTCTTAAAAGCCGGTTCCTGGATTAAAGTTTCCTTAATTGAACCAGACCTTGATTTATCTTTTCGGCGCTTCGATAGGCTGCATAAGCCGAAATAATATGCGCAACCCACCCTAATAATCCTCCGGTCGTGATCCAGGTTCCAGGGGTCACGATAAACCAAAAAATAGCCCACAGAAATTGTCCGTTGTAAATCTGTCCCAGACCAGGGAGTATCAGACTTAAAACCGCTGCAATCCCGGGATTTCTCATCGTTTCTTTTTCCATAGCTTGTAAAAAATAAATCGAAAATATTTTTAAAACTTCTCTGGCATTTTTACTTCCTAATTTATAGTATTACGGGTATCATCGACTTGTCAATAACCTGTCTATTCCCCTATCCGGGTTAGGTTATCGGTAATAGATAATTTTTTGGATACGGCCCTGGAGGGGCAAGCGGTTTATGGTATGGAAAATCAAAAACTAAAGGGACTTCATCCCCTCTAGCGGCTCATTATTTATAAAAAGGTGACTATGCAGAGTACCCTCACCAGAAGAGATTTTCTAAAACTAGGAGCTGCAGCCGGTCTCACCTGGACTCTAGAGGGATGTAAAACGCCGGTAGATCCAGGAGTCCGAGGTGTTATAGGATTTAACGTTCATCCTTACCCGGGGCTTGCCTTACCTATCCAGATGCAGGCATTAAACGATATCAAGGCAAACTGGATCCGGGTAACTTTAGGGATTACAACCGATGTGGGAGGGCCTTATGTGGCCGCAACCCAGGCTAACGTTTTGGGACTCATTGCCGATTTTAACCTTGGTCCCATTAATAAATCCGATTGGCCCGATATGGTCGAAACAGTTATTCGACGCTATCCATCCATCCGGTATTTTGAGATCCTCAATGAACCTGCCTCTTTTAACGGGATCTCCAACACCGAGTATGTCCGTGATTATTTGAAACCAGCCCATGATCTCATTCGAGAAAAATTTCCTTCGGTCAATATTGTAGCTGCTGCTCCTATAGGCCAACCCAGCGGAATAGAAGATTTTACTCAAATGTCCCTGGCAGGAGCCGATAATTACTGTGATTTTCGGGCAGTTCATATCTATTTTAGAAATGACCTTACGAGTCCCTGGACCTCTTTTCAGCGAGCAACTCGAAAACCTATCATGATTACAGAAACTGGATCCAGTGATCCTAGCGAGCATTTGGATATGTGGACGAATCAAATTCCCGAGATGAAAAGGGTTCTTACCACGGATTTTGTTTTTTACTATGTTTTACTTGAACAACCTCCCATGGGATTTGGAATTATCACGGATCAACTGGACAGCAACGGACAGATTATTCCAACACCGGGTTCAGGACTCTATACGTTTCTTCGGAATTCGGCCTAGGACTCTATACCTCTACTTTTGCAATTTTTAAATGTTTATCCCTGAAGGGGGTAAAAGTATGGGAGGTGTGGGAGCATGGGAGTAGGGGGATGGGGAAGTATAAGTACTTATTCTTCCATACTCCCACACCTCCCATACTTTCATAGTCCTTCGTGGATAAAAATGCAAAAGTGTAGATCCTTAAAAAATTAGCTTAAAATTAGCTTGACGAGGTCTTGAATTCTTACTAGATTACACGGGCAAAATATGATTTGTTAACGTGTAAAACAGTCACTCTAATCTATTATCCTGATATAACAGGACTTCAAAACTATGCACAATCACCGGGGAATTTTCTTTATTCTTGTTCCGATAGGTATTCTGTTGTTTCCTGCTTTAGAGGTGTTTGCCCAATCTCAAGTGTTAGCGTCGGTAGAGTCTGTAAACGGGATCGTAAAGGTATCCCTTCAAGGGCAGGGAGAAGTCCGGGCCAGGAAAGGTATGGACCTTCAGGCCGGAGATATCCTGCGAACCGAAGTTGGGGGTCGCCTGACCCTTAAACTCTCGGATGGAAGTAGATTGGAATTAGGGGAGGATACCCGATTAGACGTTACCGAGTTAAGCTTAACCACTCGTGCCAAGTCCTCTCTATTTAAACTTGTGTGGGGTAGGATCCAGGCGGTTATTGCGCAGCCTTATAAAACTCCAGGCTCGAAATTTGAAGTGGAAACTCCCAATGCCCTGGCCGGAGTTAAATTTACTGCCTTTAGCATGGGCTATTTTAGATCCACCAATACAACCTGGCTATCGGTAGAAAATGGAACGGTTACCTTAACAAGTCTACTCAGTCCAGGCCAGCCTGCCGAAGTATTAAGTCCCGGACAATCTGCAGTGGTGACAGCCAGTAACCCTCCACGACGCACAACACCCCAGGAACTTGATCAAATCCGGGAAGAAGGAAGGCGAGGGGAAAGCCAATTCCGTCAAAAAAAAAAGTAGAAGATGAAGAACTCAAGCCTTTACGAAGGATCGCATGGGGTGGTCAGATTCGTCCGAGGTTTGAGTACGATGCCAGGGATTTTAACAAAGACACAGATCCTGATACCTTTACCAGCCTCAGAACCCGGGTCCAGTTTGACGTTTCTTTAGCGGAGGGTATGCAGGCTTTTATTCAACTCCAGGATGTACGATTTTTTGGAGAAGAAGCAAGCCCACTTGGAGATTTTGAGGCCGACCATTTTGATCTCCATCAAGGATACCTTGAGGTACAAGATCTTTTCGGTAAACCCTTATCCTTCCGATTGGGTCGTCAGGAACTAAGCTTTGATGAGGAGCGCTTGATAGGAAATGTGGATTTTACTCCCCAAGGCCAGGCCTTTGATGGGTTTCGCCTTACCTATGAGCGGCCTTCAGACCAGTGGGATCTCTTTGCCATGAAAATCAACGACGGGGTTGCTCAAGGACTAACCCCCATCGGCAACAGTGAGGGAGATGATGTTAACTTTTACGGGATCTACGCCAGGGTAAAACCTGTCCCAACTCATATCCTCTCAGGTTATTTTCTCTGGTTGGAAGACGAACCCAAGGATACCGATCGCTTTACTACAGGAGCCCGGTTAGAGGGTAATCTCGGACCTTTTAGTTACCGCAGCGAAGCTTATTATCAATTTGGCCAGGCAGGTTCTCAAGATATTCGTGCTTTTTTGGTTGGACTTCGTGGAACCTATACGGTCGAATCGATTTATAAACCTTCCTTTACCCTCTGGTATGATTACCTCTCAGGAGATGATAATCTTGAAGATAATAAGATCAAGGTCTTTGATACACTCTTTGCGACCAACCATCGATTCTACGGATTTATGGATATTTTCCTTAATATTCCTCGGGATACAGGTAATCGAGGGCTTCAGGATGTGGCTATTAAATTTTCCATGATTCCCCACAGGACCACGAAACTCTTTTTAGAATTACATCAATTCTTCCTGGCAGAAAAAGATGACCGGGGAGAGGATAATCTGGGACAAGAGATCGATCTGGTTATACCCTATTTATTTCGCAGACGGATGGAAATCAGTTTTGGTTATTCCCACTTTTTCATTGGAAAAGCACTGGAAGACTTGAAGGGTAGCAACGACGATGCAGATTGGGCCTATGTAATGTTAGATTTGAATTTTTAAAGGAATTTCGTCAGGCCAGGAACCAGAAGTCATTCTGGAACGATTTCCAACAGGATAAGGATCTTATCGTTCTTATTTTGACTTCTGGTTCCTGTAGACTATCTCAGGCACATACCGGAGAATCGGCACTCCAGCGGTTGTAAACGGGATTGGTACTTTGTGCAATTCGGGTACGGGCATCCTTCCAGAGTTGTGCCCAGACCTCGGGATCGGTCAAAGCGGACTCAGGATGGGCTTTACTTCGGGCTATAAAACCCGGAAAGGCAGGACGACCGGTAGGCTGACCTATGGGATTATAACGTAGATCGAAGCTCCAGCGTATATCGTTACTTAAATTTCGAAGCGATACGTGGACCGTTTTTCGAGTCATAAACAGAGCTCCTCCACGCTTCACAGGTATCGGAATAAACGGCTTGGGAAGGAGTTTCTCGGGAATATGAACGCCTTTATCCGGGCTGGGGCAATGGGGTAGAAGACCCAGTTTATGGCTCTTGGGTGCTACGGCTAGACAGCCATTCTCCTCGGTAGCATCTGAAATTGCCAGCCATACCGTCAGGATATTCGATTCATCAGCCTCCGGGAGAATAACTCCGTTGTCTTGATGCCAATAAACCGCCGACGATAATCCATCCCACCGACCTTTGGGAAGAGCCCACTCTGGAGGCTTTATACGTACATGCTGTACCGGATTGGAATAAATTTCAGGCCCAATAAAAGCCTCCACTACGTCTAGTAGCTTAGGATTGCGTAAGAGATTAAAAACAGCTTTACCCAGGTGGATCGGAGTGTCTTCAGTTACTCCGGATTGAGGTAAAGAAATATCAAAATATTGGGAGTAAAACTGACCCGTCTCTGCTACAATCCGGGTCAGACGTTGCCCAAATGGGAGCTCTCGATAAAGAGAAGTGATTTTACCTTCGACGTACAACCGCTCAACCAATCCATCCAGAACAGCTTCATACTCCTCTATAACAGGTTGGAGATCCTCTTCAGGATCCAGTATATCCTCAATAACAACATATCCTTGCTCTTCAAAAAATTTAATATGAGATTGATCGACTGCTAAAACAGGCATAGAAACTCCTTTCCATGAGGAAAACTCATGCGAAAACAAAAGAAATAAACATGTTTCTTTACTTTCAGGTCTCTATTATTAACTGTCTACCTCCGAGAGGGATCATAATAATATACAAAATTTAAAACCTTAAAGAGTATTTTTTTAGGGGTCTATTTAAAAAAACATATGAAAAGGTCGAAGTAATACTTCTAAAACTTTCCTCCAAAGAGGACGCTGTTTCCAGGCCGCCAGGGTAATTTCTTGGGAATTTTTTAGGTCAAGAAGAAATTGCCTCTTAAGGTCTGCATTAAATCGATTACTAAAACTGAAAATATTGGCTTCATGGTTGTAGTAAAAACTGAGGGTATCCAGGTTCATACTCCCCACGGTAGACCAATGATCATCTATGACGGCTGTTTTGCAATGGATCATAGCATTCTCATATAAGTAAATCTTTACTCCGACCCGCAATAATCTATCGAAATAATATCCGACAGCAAGATCGAGAATTTTATGATCGGATTCCTTGGGCAGGAGTAATTGTAAATCGACACCTCGTTTTACCGCCCGTAACATCGCTTGAAAAAACTCTCTGGGAGGAACAAAGAGATAAGGGGTTGTAATATAAACGAGATTCTGCGCAGAATTGATTCCGTCAAGATAAGCCTCCTTAATAGGATGAATGGGACTATAGGGTGAAGCAACCCGAAACATAAAAGCACCACTATTTTGCAATACCAGATGATCTGCCTGTTCCTCCTTTAAGCATTTTTTCCACAGGTAATCAAAGGCATAGGCCATACTATCCACAATGGGACCCTGGATACGAACCTGGGTATCTCGCCAATTGGACATGGTTTCATTAATTCCCACACCACCTGTATAGCCTATACGATTATCCACGATAAGGATTTTTCGATGATCTCGATTGTAGCAGGAAAAGATCTTCAGACGAGTTATCCAGGAGGTAGGTGGATTGTATCGAATCACCTGAACCCCGGCACTTTCCAGGGCCCGGAGGGCTTCTCCACTCAGGGAGAGACTACCTAAGGCATCAACCAGTAATCGTACCCTCACTCCACTTTGTGCTCTTTGAATCAAGGTAGAAACAAATTGTTTTCCTATGGCATCATCGATAAAAATGTAAGACTCGAAATCAATGGAAACCTTTGCCTCCTGGCAATCCTGTAACATGGCCTTCCAGGCTGAATCGGCAGTCCAGTAAAACTCCCATTTTGTCTCCTGGGGCTTTTGAAATTTTATGTAGGTAACCAGCGGATAATGATCGGACCCGGGAACTCTTAATACTTGGGTTGTATAGGTATAATCCAGTTTACATTTAAGGAGGATCCAGTCCAGTTTTTGATCCAGGCTTGGCAAATATCTATAAGCTTTACGAGAATTCCAGGTTACCGTAATGGCTTGAGAAAGATCCACAAAATCTCGTTTAGCTGCTTCGTTACGAAAGGATTTCAAATTCAGACTGCGTCGAATACCAAAAGTGTTTAAATCTCCGGCAATAAATACGGCATCGGCAACAGGCAGGTTTTCATTATCCTGTCGAATAGCATCTAAATGGACCAATTTACCGAATAATCCCCCTGCCGTATCAAAATGGGGAGCATAGATGCGAAGGGTCAGATCTTCATATCTGGCATCCAGTCTTAAGCAAAGCCGATGATTGCGCTTGAAAATCTTTCCATATTTCAGAGCGTCTTTACGGGTGATCAAAGGCAACTTAAGGACTTCAACGTTCACTTCCCTGAGGGTTCGCGTATTCCAGATCACTGCATTGGCCTGTACCCGACCTCGCAGTCTCTGCGCCGGTTCATGTCGAAAGGCATAATCAGGTCCTAAACATTTAACGATATCCTCGGTTGTAGACCCTTTTTCCGTTTCGGTAGATTCTTGTAAGACCAAGATATCCAGGTCTCGAAAGGCAGGCTCGGTTTGAATACTCTCCATCAGCCTCGCATAGTGCTTTGCAAGACGGATATTCCAGGTCATGAGATGAAGACCTTTTGGTCTAAATGATGCTTCTTCCATAAACGGTTCTTTTTAGAGTCTTACTATTTTTTTTACCTTACCCCTTGCTATTCCCTTCTTCTTTCCAGAAGTGAGGACGCCTGGAAGGTCATTATCTATAATCCTTATCTAAGAAGCAGGAAATATAAGCCGGAAGGATTAAGAAAGCCACCGTTTTCTCCGTTTATAATGTTTGACATCTCGAAAACTTTTCCGCTTTCCGATTTCAGTCAATCCCAGATAGAACTCTCTGACATCGGCATTTTCCCTTAATTTATTTACCGGTCCGTCCAGAACGATCTTCCCGTTTTCCATGATATATCCATAATCTGCAATAGAGAGCGCGATATTTGCATTTTGTTCTACCAGGAGAATGGTAGTTTTTTCTTCCCGGTTGATCCGTTGGATGATCTGGAAGATTTCTTGAACCAGCAGGGGAGCCAGACCCAGTGAGGGTTCATCCAGCATGAGAAGTCTGGGGCGTGCCATCAAAGCCCGTCCAATAACCAGCATCTGCTGTTCACCGCCGCTTAAATAACCGGCCAGTTGGGAACGTCGTTCTCTAAGCCTGGGGAAGTAGTCGAAGACACGCTCATAATCCTGTTTGATATTCTGTCGATCCCTTCGGGTATAAGCCCCGATACGGATATTTTCATCTACGGTCAATTCTTCAAAAACCCGACGACCTTCCATGACTTGAAAGATCCCCATCCGCACAATCTCTTCGGGATCTTTTCGATCAATCCGCTCCCCCATGAATTCGATACTTCCATCGGTAAGCTCTCCATCCTCTGCTTTTAAAAGCCCAGAAATCGCCCGAAGGGTTGTTGTTTTGCCCGCACCGTTTCCCCCCAATAGAGCCACTATACTCCCTCGAGGTACTTCCAGAGATAATCCTTTGAGGACCAGGATGACATCGTTGTAAACAACCTCGACATTGTTCAGTTTAAGCATAACCCGGGAGAGAGGAGAAAAGGGGAAAAGAAGATTTACCGTTCGGCTTTTTCCTTCATTTCACCCTTTCTACAATCCTAGCCACTCCTTCTTTCTTGGCAGTTCCAATTCAGCAATGGGAACAATCTTTCCATTCTGAACCTGATAGATTTTGCATCTCATGGTCGGGCGATGGTCTTCCGGGGTGAAGGTTATGGGAGGGGTTAAACCACCGGTATCAAAATCCCTTAGAGTTTCCAGAGCCGCTTTAACTCCAGGACCTGTGAACTCTTGAGTTCTCCGGAGGGCCTCCGACCAAACCAACACATACGCCCATCCTCGTACGTAGAGGGTATCGGGATTTTCAATGGTTTTATTTTTCTCTACGTAATCTTGAATCGTCTTCATCATGGGAACATTTTCTCCATAAGCCACATTGGGCATCATCCCATAGGCCCCCTCTGCAGCTTCTTTGGCTATTTGAGGAAGTTTCTCTCCAAAGCCGTAAGGGTTCATACCAAATTGGGTTTTAAGTCCCAATTTACGGGCATCTTTCAAAATAATGGCAACCCAGGATGTGGTGGTGTTGATATAGGCAAAATCCGGTTCCTTTTTTTGCATGTTGAGGAGTTGGGAGGTAGAATCTTGAAACGAAGGAGGAACAATCTCCTCATCTACCAGGTCAACTCCGATTTCCTTTGCATAAGCCCGACCTGCTTCAATAGGAGCCCTACCATACGGATTATCCGAGTAAATAAAAGCTACTCTGGGATTACGAGATGTATCCTTCCAGTTATCCTTAATCCACTTGAGAAAAATCCTTAATTCTGTGGAATAATCGGCCCCTACGAAAAAATTGTAAGGGGTTTTGGAAGGATCTGTGAGGTGCGCAGAAAACGAGGCGGAAATATACGGGATCTTGTCTTTATTGACATCAGCTCTCAAGGCTTCGGTATCTCCCGTACCCCAGCCGTTGATCAAAAGAACTTTATCCTGGGAAACAAATTTTTTATAGGCTGCAACGGCCTGGGGAATTTTATAACTGTAATCCACCGGAATTAATTCGATCTGTTTACCGTTGACACCTCCCTGCTGATTAACCCAATCCACCGCATCCCGAACTCCTTGAGCAAAGGGTTTACCTACCTCCGAAGTAACCCCGGTCAGATCAAAAAGACCCCCCACTTTAAGAGTTTCTTGGGACTTTACAGATTCCGAGAAAAGGACAAAACCCCCCGTTATAGGCAAGATGAACGAAACAAACAGAAGAATCTGCAGTTTTCTCATGATCATACCTCCTTGAGTAAAGGTGTATAGGGGTGTGGGAGTGTGGAAGTGTGGAGGGATGGAAGTGTGAGAGTGTGGAAGACTATACTTCCATACTCCCACACTCCCATACCCCCACACCCCCACACGCCCATACCTTCCATACCCCCATACCTCCTTACTTAAGAATTACACGATGGGTGAGTAAGACGGGTCACTGACGAACTCAGCTCCTTTGAGTCTCATACCGAGCTCGAAAAGGATTTCGGCCATTTCATCTTTAGAAATCCCGGCCTCTTCAAGTACCAAGAGCCGCCTATCCAACTCCTCGTGAATCTGAATTCTCAAATGTTGCATTTCTTCCCGAAATTTATCTAAAGTTTGTGAAAACTCTTTCCGTAGGGATGTTGTACCGGCATCTACTTCCCTGTCCAGGGTTTTAAGGCGGTCGGAGAGCCTGGCTTCGGTCTGTTCAAATTGTTGGCGAAGGTCGGTCCATTCTTGTTGGGTAGCCAGGCTAAGGGATCCTATCTTCCTGACGAGGGATTCCACGGCTATATGTAGCTCTTTAGAGAGTGCATTTCGGGTTTCATCCATCCGATGGTGCATTTCTTCTTGAAGGGTGAGCAGATCCGATTCTATTTTTTCAAGCCGACGATTCAATTCCCGGAGTTGAGGGCCAACAATAATATCTCGAATTTGATGGAGTCTGTCTGGCTTCTCGACCTGATCTTTACTCGTTAGCTGGTTCATAGTATCGACGCTGTAGCGCAAAACGCTGTTTCGTAAAAACGAATCAGCGATTCGTCCTACAATCTTTTACCCACCAATACAACTACTGTACGAGGGCCAACCGGATAGGAATGCTGGTTTACCAGGTACCCTTCTCTGCCCTCTTCGGCTATGTCAAAGGGAGACTCAAGGGAGGTATCAATAAACCGGAACCATCCCCAACGGGTATTCCGTCCTTTATTGAAGGGAGGAAGTTCAAACTCATGGCCTTCCCAGTGGGCATTCATAATTATGTAAATATCTTCATCGTGAAGGCCTCCGTTTATATGCATGGCCAGGGATCGTGATTCCCAGGACCAGTCAGGTTGTCCCAGTCTGATACCGTGCCAGGATATGCTTCCCCATTTGTCAGGTTTACTTTCATCAAAGCTTTTAACCCTCAAAACCTCGTGTTTTTTACGAAATCGAATCAGGAGTTTGAAAAATCGAAGCAAATCCGCATGGAGTTTTGTAAATTCCCAATTGACCCAACTTATTTCATTGTCCTGACAATAAGCATTATTATTACCCTGTTGGGTTCGTCCCATTTCGTCCCCACCCAAAATCATGGGCACGCCTCGGGAAAGCAGGAGAAGGGTAGCCAGGTTTTTCATTTGACGAAGGCGAAGGGTATGAATCTCTTCCCATTTCTTTTCCCCTTTCCAAGAAGGGGGTAAAGGTCCTTCCCACCCACAATTCCAACTGAAATTTTCATTAGAGCCATCTAAGTTATTTTCTCCGTTCATCTCATTATGCTTGTGGTTATAAGAAACCAGGTCGGCCAGAGTGAATCCATCATGACTGGTTACAAAGTTAATGCTGTGATAAGGGGCACGTCCGGTCCCTTGATAAAGGTCTGGACTACCTACCAGTCGAGTTGCCAGGGCTGAGACCATACCCGGATCTCCCCGGATAAATCTTCGTATATCATCCCGGAATTTCCCGTTCCATTCAGCCCAGCGATTAAAGGCCGAAAGAGAGGCTCCGCCTGGAAAGCTTCCTACCTGGTAAAGGCCGGCCGCATCCCAGGCCTCTGCAATAAGTTTGGTATTAGCCAGAACAGGGTCTGCGGTAATGTTTTCTAAAACAGGAGGGTTAGACAAAACGGAACCATCTTCCCCACGGCCTAAAATGGAAGCCAGATCAAATCGAAATCCGTCTACATGCATTTCGGTTACCCAGTAATGTAAACAATCCAGTATCATATTTCGGACCACTGGATGATTACAGTTGAGCGTGTTGCCACAACCTGAATAATTGTAATAAGCTCCTGTTTTGGGATCGATCATATAATAGACCGCATTATCCAATCCCCTAAAACAAAAGGTAGTTCCCCGCTCGTCCCCTTCGGCAGTATGGTTAAATACTACGTCTAGAATCACTTCGATGCCGGCTTCATGGAAGGCTTTGACCATGGCTTTAAATTCCTTTACCTGATTACCGTTTCGACCGTTGGAAGCATAAGAGGCCTTAGGAGCAAAAAAAGAGATGGGATTATAACCCCAAAAATTAAGGAGACGTTCCCCGGTTAAGGGATTTACCCGATCGGTATCCGTTTCCTGGAATTCATTGATGGGTAAGAGTTCTACCGCCGTAATTCCCAACTCTTTAAGATATGGAATCTTTTCGATAAGCCCGGCAAAAGTTCCCGGATTTTGGACCCCAGAAGAATTATGAATGGTAAAACCTCGAACGTGGAGTTCGTAGATAATGGAATCGGCCAGAGGGATATTTAAGGGTTGATCCGGCCCCCAATCAAATTCATTGTTTATAATTAAGGAACGTCGGATATTCCGCTTCACATAAGGGCCCTGATCCCCTTTACGGAGATAAATCTCTCCCCAAATGGATCCCCCTGAAAGAGCCCGGGCATAGGGATCCACCAAAACGATGCTGGGGTCAAACCGATGGATTAAAGGGGTGGAATTTGAAGTTTCAGAATTTGAAGACTCTGCTGGAAGTCGTCTATCCATACGATAACCGTAGCGTAAGCCGGGATCCATCCCCTGGACAAAGATATGCCAGATGTGCCCCGTTCGATTAATCTTGGGATCTAAAGGAAACTCGGCAACGGGGTCGTTGATTCCTGAAGCAAAAATCACTAATGTGACCGAGGTGGCGTGTTTGGAGAAAACCGCAAAGTTAATCCCGTTTCGTTTAACTGTTGCCCCTAAGGGAAGGGCAGATCCCCGAGAGATTTTAAAACTGGATACCTTCATCGCTACAATACAGGCTTAATCCCCCATATCTCCTGAGCATATTCCGAAACCGTACGATCACTGGAGAATTTTCCAATCCGCGCCACATTTAAGATGGCTTTCCTGGTCCAAAGCCCTGGATTTTTAAATTCTTTGGCCGCTTCCTCCTGGACTGAAATATAAGATTCCAGGTCTGCCAGATGAAAATATTCATCCCCATTATAGAGAATTTTATTATAAATAGGCCGAAACAGACCGGGCTCCCCAGGACAAAATCTATCCGAGCCGATACTCTCCATAACCCGCCGAATAACCGGACTCTTGTTGTAATAATCCCAGGGATTATAAGAACCGGTCTTTCTCATCCGATCCACCTCTTCGGCGGTCAAGCCAAATATATACATATTCTCTTTTCCGATTTCTTCTCGCATCTCCACGTTGGCCCCATCCAGGGTTCCGATGGTTAAGGCTCCGTTCATGGCAAACTTCATATTCCCCGTCCCTGAAGCCTCCTTACCGGCTGTGGAGATCTGCTCACTTAAATCGGCTGCCGGAATGATCTTTTCAGCTAACGAAACCCGATAATCGGGAATAAATACTACTTTGATTTGTCCTTTAACCTTAGGGTCTTTGTTAATCACCGCACCGACATTGTGAATGAGTTTAATGATTAATTTTGCCATTATATAACCCGGAGCCGCTTTACCCGAGAAAATATAAGTCTTGGGAACCGTTAACTCTCTTCCATCCTCTACCAGGCTTAAATATTGATGAATAATATGCATGACATTCAACAGTTGACGTTTATACTCATGCAGGCGTTTTGCCTGGATATCGAAGAGGGAATCCGGGTCGACGAGGATCTGCGTGGTGTCCTGAATAATCTTTGCCAATCTGTCTTTATTGGCTAATTTGATCATTCTAAATTCCCTCTGGAACCCTTTATCTTCTGCATAACATTCCAGATCCTTCAGTTTATCCAGATTGGTAATCCAGTCATCTCCTAGGGTGTGAGTTATCAATCTTGCCAGTAAAGGATTCGCCTGCAATAACCATCGACGTTGGGTGACTCCATTGGTTTTGTTATTGAATTTTTCCGGCCAGAGTTGATAAAAATCAGGAACTAAAGATGTTTTTATAAGCTCAGAATGCAGGGCCGAAACCCCATTGACCGAATGACTTCCTACAATGGCCAGATAAGCCATACGAACCTGTTTAGGGGCTCCCTCTTCAATGATCGACATGCGACTGATCCGATGGGTATCGTTTGGCCAAACCGAAATTACCTGTTTTAGAAAATGCTGATTGATTTCATAGATAATCTGCAAATGTCTGGGTAGAACCCGTTCTATCAGGGGTAATGCCCATTTTTCAAGGGCTTCAGGAAGTAAGGTATGATTCGTATAGGCGATGGCTCCCTGAGTAATTTCCCAGGCCTTTTCCCAGGGTACATCATATTCATCTATCAAGATCCGCATTAATTCGGCCACTGCCAGGGCAGGATGGGTATCGTTGAGCTGGATGGCTACCTTGGAAGCAAACTGATCAAAAGTATTGCGGGTTTTTAGATATCTATAAACAATATCTCGAATTGCACAGGCTACCAGGAAATATTCCTGAATCAAACGAAGTTCACGTCCGGCTTCCACAGAGTCTGAAGGATAGAGAACCTTGGAAACAATTTCCGAAGAGATTTTCTGTTCTACCGCCTTAAAATAATCCCCTCGATTGAATATCTGAATATCAAACTCATCCGATGATTTGGCTGAGTACAATCTCAGGAAATTAACCGTCTTGCCCCCATAACCTACAATGGGCATATCATATGGAACACCGATTAAGGTTTTCCAATCGGTCCACATCACCTTATAACTTCTATTATAACTTCTATTTCGGCCCTGTCCCTGACCGATACGTCCATATACGGGAATAATACAGGCTTCATCGGCCCGCTCGATCTGCCAGGGGGTCTTTTCCCTCAGCCAATGATCCGGTTTTTCTTTCTGATAACCGTTTTCTATTTCTTGTTTAAAAAGACCAAACTCGTAGTTGATTCCATATCCATATCCCGGCATCCCCAAAGTAGCTAATGAATCCAGAAAGCAAGCCGCTAAACGACCTAAGCCCCCATTTCCCAGGGCCGCATCATATTCCCCGCGTTCCAGAACCTCTTCGAAATCAATCCCCATTTTCTCGGCGGCCTCTTTACAAAGATCAAAAATCCCCAAATTGTAGAGATTATTTCCTAAGGATCGGCCCATAAGAAACTCCATGGATAAATAATACAACCTTTTCGTATCGGCTTTCTGATAGCGCTCTTCGGTTTCCATCATTTTGTCGATCATTAACTCTCGAGTGGCTAAAGCAATAGCCATAAAGAGATCATGCCCGGAAGCTTTTTCCCAGTTCCTTCCCAGTGAATATTTAAGATGATACCGGATAGATTTTTGAAAATCAGAAACTTCGTTCGTCGTTTTTTCGAAATCCCTTTCTCCCATTTTTTAGCCTTTCCTTTGAATTTTCTTCTCTGGAAGGATAAAAGGAATCTCTTTTTTCCCTTATATTAATTAATTTTTATAAACGATTTCCACATTTTCAAGATAAGTTAAAAGCTTATTCAACCCTTTTTGGATTTCTTGTGAATTTTGTTTTTTTGCCGCCTGTTCAAGGAAGCCGCCTATCTGGCTGATCTCGTCGAATCCATAACCTCCTCCAGAACCTTTCATACGGTGCCCCAAAATTTTTATTGTCTCATAGTCACCTTTTGCCAGAGCTTCCTGGATAGCCTTTATATCATTACGTCTATTCTCAAAGAAGCCAGGGATAAGCTCTTCAAGCTCTGCATCTATATAGACAACGATTTTTTTATTTTGTTTTATGGGATCATCTGGGGTCATGGCGTTATCTTCCCGGATTCTGGAAGTGTATAATCAGGGAAAGGTGCAGGATATCGGACCCTTACCCGATTACGACCTTCTTGTTTGGCTTGATAGAGGGCCTGATCGGCTGCGGCAATGAGCGCGGCCGTCGAGTAACCCGGTCTGGGAACAACTGTAGAAACTCCCAAACTGATGGTTACCACGTCGCTAACCCGAGATCGGGAATGGGGTATCTTTAAAGCCTCAACTTTAGCCCGCAACAGTTCTGCTACAGTAACAGCCCCTTCTGGATGCGTTCGGGGTAGAATGACGGCAAATTCCTCGCCTCCATAGCGGGCTACCAAATCACCGGGTCGATTCACCGTATTGCTCAAGGTATTCGCTACAACCTTCAAACAATCATCACCCGCTTGATGACCGTAAGCATCATTATAAGCTTTAAAAAAATCTATATCCAGCATAATTAAAGAGAGCGGGGCAGATTCCCGGAGACCCCGCCGCCACTCCACATCGAGAAACTCATCAAAGCGCCGACGATTCGCAATACCCGTCAATCCATCCAAGGAAGAGAGCCGTAACAGGATTTGATTGGCCTCTTCAAGCTGCCGGGTTACTTCCAATAGTTCCTGCTCCCGGGCTTTGCGGGCATCCATTTCATGCTTAAGTCTTAAAGCAGAGCGTACCCGCGCCAATAACTCCACTTTATTGGGGGGTTTAGCTATATAATCCATGGCTCCTGCAGCAAAGGCGGTTTTTAGAATTTCTACATCGGTCAGAGCCGTAATCATAATAATCGGAATATCTCGAAGATGTTCCCTTGCCTTGATCCGTTTACAGGCTTCAATTCCATCGATTTCAGGCATCATAATATCCATCAAAATCAAATCAATAGGGGTCGGGGCTTTTGTTTCACCATCCAAATTCAGAATCTTGAAGGCTTCATGGGCTGATCCGGCGGTTAAGACATCGGTATATCCGGCAGCTTTCAGGATAGATTTGAGCAAGAGTCTACTCTCCTGAGAATCATCGATGATCAGTATACTCATACCTTATACCTTCTCAACTTGAGAAGGATCCTTCAGGAAGGCCCTTGGGGCACAAGGTCATCTCTTGAAACATGCCGACAAGGACCGCCTGGAATCTGATTCTTATTCTTAACCAGAAAAGGCATTGTCCTTCTTCCCCTTTTATCAGACACATAGCCCCCCTACCCTCTAAGGATTTTTATTACTTTAGAGTGAAAATCTTTTGGATCTTAGATTTTGAATCTATCACAAGACCCCGAAATTTCGAAGCTTTTCTATAAAGGGGAGTTTAAAATTTATTTCTGCTTTATCTATCACGCCATTAAGCCCGATTTAGCGATCAATGGGGTCGGTTGTATCTACCCTGGGATCTTTAACAAGGTTCATTTTCTGAGGCGTCAAGGACATGGTTATTTTCTTTGATAACCCGAAACCAGCTCCTCTGGCGGCTCTATAGGCTCAAAGCGTACACATCTGCCCAGATTTAAGGATTGATCGGCCTCCTGATGGGAAGGCGGTTCCGGAATTCCATCGACCTGCAATCGGTCGGCCTCGATTCCATAATGGATCAGAGCCTTTCTCACATTCTCAGCCCGACCCAAGGCCAGGGAACGTTTCCCTTCCATAGGACCGTTAAGATCTGTGTGGCCTATTATCTTGAGACGCCAGTTTGGATGTTGATCCATAAACTCCTTGACCTGACTTATTTTATCGAGTTCGGAAGGCTTCAGTCTGGCTGAGGCAGGATCAAAATAAATCCTGGTAGTAAGGCCGGGTTTTCCCTGCCTGACATTTACCTGCAAGCTACGAATCCCTGGAATTTGCTCAAAGGGTTTAACCAGCCTTTCTTCGATGGGAAATAAAACAACACCTTCGATGGTTACAGAACCATCCCGATAACTCGCCGAAATAGAGACACCTTCAATCTCATTCACCATAGAAGCTACCCGTTTCACCTCAGCCGCTGCAATTAAAGGATCGGCAGGAACCGCGCGAATCATATTTTTTAGCTTTAAAGTCGGAGCAACTGCCCGGGCCACCTGTTCCGCCCGTAAACGAAGATACTCATTGGGAACCCATCCAGAAAGTTTGAAGGTATCCCGGTAGACCTTCACCGTAAGAGGATGTAGAGTCAGCTCGGGAACCGAAGCTAAAGCTCCAGCTATTTTAGCTTCGGTATAACGATCCACTTTGTTTTTCTGCCAATATATGCCCCAGGGAACGAAAAGCAGGCTTAGAAGTACGAAGGTGATGATAAGTAGAGGATAAGGGGAAGGCGCAGAAGTGAATCCGGAATCGGCTAAGGTGGAATCCGGCTCAGATAATGTAGAACGAGCCTTTTGCGATCTCCTTTTAATTGAAAAAAAATTATAGAGGCTCTCGTTCACTCCCTGAATAAAATGTTTTAGTACCTCAGATAGATATTTAATGGTAGCACGCCCAATAACCGGATAAAGGGTATGAACCATTTCCTCCCTTTGGGAATTCAGTTGCTCTTTAATCTTAACCTCCATGACCGGGGCGAGAGCCGTAACTATTTCCCAGGAAGATTCCTTAAGCTGATGGAAAAGGGCTTTCGAGATGACAGGAGTTAAAATTTCAACGAGTTCCCTTTCGGATGATGGAATCTGATCCTTCAGGGCATCCAGGAGGATAGGACCTAAAGTTTTGGTGATAGCCTCTCTATCCTGCTGGATTTTTTTCCGTATTGCTTCATCCATAATGGGAGCCAGGACACTTGCCAGGTGTTCTCCCGACTCGGCAACTTTACGGCTCAAAAGTTCTGCAATCACAGGCAGAAGTAAACGGATAAGCTTCTCGGGATTTTGGATTTGATGTTGGAGATGTGTGAGTTGGCGACGTAATTCAGATAATCCTTGAATCTCCGGTTTGATAAGTAGAGTTCTTAAACGTTCAATCTCGCTTACAGAGTTATCCCCTGCCTCGATAACTTCAGAGAGGAGACTCTTTGGATCATTTCCGTAGGATAGCCTTTTCTTTGATATCGCCATCTAAACCCCGGACGATGAATGTAGAAGTAATCGAGAAATAGAGGGATAATCTCCTCATGGACCGCTTCATCGTTCTTACATTCATCCTCCATCATTCATCCTCTGTTTCCGACTGGACCACGTCTTTCAGGGCAGGAACGATCTCCGTTCCTTTAATTTTCATGACGGGCTCTGAAAAAGACTCGACACCCCTTAGCCTCATCCCAAGCTCAACGAGAATTTCCGCCATATCATCCCTGGAAACTTTAACATCCCCAAGTAGAGAGAGCCGTCTATCCAGTTCCTCATAGATTTGAGTCTTCAGAATTCGAATATCGTCCTGAAGTTTACTTCGGGTTTGTGAAAGATCTTCCCGAAGAGATTTGGTATTCGCCTCGACTTCCCCGCTAAGGGTTTCGAGGCTATTGGAGAACTTTCTATCGATATGCTCAAGCTGTTGCCGAAGATTACCCCACTCTTCCTGGGCATTGGCATTAAGAGATCTGATCTTCTTCTCCAGGGATTCAACGGCCGTACGTAAAGCTGCCGATAGGGTATTTTTGGTTTCTTCAATACGAGATCTTACCTCCTCCTGGAGAGAGGATAGACTGGTTTCTATCTTCTCAAATCGACGATTATATTCACGCAATTGAGGACCGAAAATAATATCCCGAATCTGATCGATATTTCCCAGTCTATCCACCGTATCCTCTTCGGCTAACTTGTTTGAATTCTCTGTTTTTTTTCCCTGTTTACCTGTAGATCCGGACATCATTCTTAATTCCTCCTTATTTGGTTAAATCAAGGCATAAACCAGCAGAATCTGGTTATGACCTATCTTTCTGGTAGCTGAATCGAAGATACCGGAACGGCATCATCTAAGATGAGACGCTATCAAACAGGGGGGAACCTGTCAACAAATTTCATTCAAATTAAAAAGAGTAGGCAATCCAGAAGGTCAGGAAAGTTTAATATGAAAACGGCCAGAGTTTCCAATAACTTCGAATGGTATACCAGCGTGCTGCGAGTCCATCGGGTTCAAAAATTAAAAAAAGAATAATCGTTACACCGAATACCCCTTCCCTTAAAGAAGCTAATAAACCCACCATATGGGGAAATATGCCACTTAGGGTGGTGGTGATATTTCTAAGGATCTCATCCAACAGGATCATGAAAATGGCTCCATAAATGGAACCCAAGATACTCCCCAGACCTCCTATGATGATCATAGCCAAATATCGAATAGCCTCCCAAATGGGAAAGTTCTCGGGTGTGATAATTTTACGGTGGTGTGCCAGTAAAGCGCCTGCGATCCCTGCATAGAAAGAACTAATGGCAAAAGCCAGCAGCTTATATTTAAATAGATTAACCCCCATAACAGCCGCAGAAATATCTCGATCTCGAATAGCAATAAAGGCCCTACCTACTTTTGTACGAAAAAGGTTTCTGGCAAAAAAGGTTAGCAGAATCGCCGTGATGAAAATAATAAAGTACATGCGTTGATCGGTATCAAATTGAAAGGTACCTATAGCCGGAGGAGGAACCAGGATTCCGGCCGTTCCGTTGGTCAGACTTTCCCAATGATTGATAGTAAATTCGGTAATAAAATGGGCGGCGAAAGTGGCCATGGCCAGATATAACCCCTTGAGTCTCAGGGAAGGTACGCCAAAAATCATACCAATTAAAGCGGTGATGAAACCGGCCAGAGGAAGTGAAATCCAGAAAGAAAATTCTACTTTCGAGGTTAAAATAGCCGAAGTATAGGCACCTATAGCAAGAAAAGCCGCATGACCGATAGAAATCTGACCGGTAAATCCCGTCAGGATATTCAACCCTATGGCACCGATAATCGCAACACCAATTTGATTGGCTACATCCAGAAGATAACTATTGGCAAGAAACGGAAAAATAAAAAGGACTATAATCCATCCTACCACACAAGCTCGTACAAAACGGGTCTCGAAGATGGCCTCGTCTTCAGAATAGCTGCGCTTAAAATCTCCGCACTTTGCTACCATAAGTTGGAGAAATGGAAGAAGCAAGAAACAAGAATTTTTTACTCCTGCTTCTTGCCCTTGCTTCTTTGTACTACACCCGCTCTATCTCCTCGGTCCCGAATAATCCATAAGGTTTAATCATTAAAATTAAAACCAGAATAACAAAGGGGGCTACTTCCTTAACCCCTCCCCCAAAGAAAGGATCTAAATAACCTCCGGCCAGGTTCTCAAAAACTCCTATCAGGAGTCCACCTAAAATGGCTCCAAGAATACTGTCCAGACCCCCTAAGATAACGACCGGGATCACTTTCAAACCGAGAAAAACCAGGGATCCATCTATTCCTCCGCGAATATTTCCCAGGAGAATGCCTCCTATGGCTGAAACCACCGCGGCAATACTCCAGGAAATAGCGAAAATCCTTTTAATACTAATTCCCATGGACATGGCAGCTTGCTGGTCACTGGCCGTGGCCCGCATGGCAATACCCGTTTTGGTATATTTAAAAAATATGGAAAATAAAACGACCAACAAACTTACACAGATAAAGCTTCCGATATAACTGGTCGCGACAGGAATTCCCAATAGATTGACGGGTTTTTGAGAAAAAAACTCAGGAAAGGGTCGTGTATCCGTACCATAGAAGGCCTGGACCAGGGCCCGTAGTACACTGGCAAGTCCCAAAGTGACCATAATGACAGATATAACCGGTTCTCCTATCAAAGGCCTGAGAACCCATCGCTCTATCAAGAGCCCTAATATAAACGAGAAAAGGAGGGTTAAAAAAAAGGCCGGAAGCAAGGGTACATGGAATTGATCAACAATGGCAAAGAAAATATAAGCCCCGACCATGAGAAACTCTCCCTGGGCCAGGTTGAGAATCCCGGAAGCTTTATAGATCAAAACAAATCCCAACGCAACCAGGGCATAAATGCTTCCGACTACTATTCCGTTTACAACCAGTTGAAGGAAGAAATCCATGTATTTTAAAGGTATAGGAGTATGGGAGTGTGGGGGTATGGAAGTATGGAAGTATATTCTCCTATACTCCCATACTCCTACACTTTCCTCATCCTTCCTCTAAAACTCCTACTTTAATAACCGTTTGAAGTAGAACTTCCCGACCGTCTCGGTATTTGACTTCGGCCTCTACCTGGATTTCCGAACGATCTTCATACATGGCTTCGATAAGAGGTTTATAACGGGTTTCTATGAAACTCCGGCGGAGCTTTCGGGTTCGAGTTAATTCATCGTCGTCGGCATCCAGTTCTTTGTAAAGCATTACAAACTTGTGAATCCGGGCCGCTTTGGGTAACTCTCGATTAACCCGCCTGATCTCCTCTTCGATTAGACGGTACACCTCCGGTTTTTGAGAAAGGTCCGTAAACGTCGTATAGGTGATCCGATGATCTTCGGCCCATTTTCCGGTGTTAGCCATATCCATATTGATTAAAGCGGTAACATAAGGCCGGCCTTTACCGATGACCACGGCTTCGGCAATATAAGGACTATATTTAAGCTTGTTCTCAATAAACTGAGGAGAAAACTTGGTTCCGTCAGTAAGCTGCATGACATCTTTCAGTCGGTCGATGACAACCAGATGCCCATCTTCATCGATAAGCCCCGCATCCCCTGAATGGAGCCATCCCCCGGCCAGGGTTTTGGCAGTGGCCTCCGGGTCTTTGTAATAACCTAAAAAGACACTGGGGCTTCGGGATAAAATCTCACCGGTATCCGAAATTCTTATCTCGGTATTGGGAATAGGTAAACCGACCGTTTCCAGCTTGATATCATCATTGCGGTGGACGACCGAGATCCCGGCTATCTCGGTTTGACCGTAAATCTGTTTGATTCTGACTCCAATAGCCTGGAAAAACTTGAATACATCAGGTCCCAGAGCAGCGCCCCCGGTGTAAACGTTTCGAAGGAAGGTTAAGCCGAACCGATCTTTTAAAGCCCGAAACATAAGGAAATGGGCCAGTGCATATAGAGCCTTCCACTGAAGAGGGATAATCTTCTTTTGAAGTTTCATATCCGCTATCTTCATTCCGATGGGCATACAAAATTGCGCCACTTTCCTTTTTAACCAACTGGCATCCTGAATTCTAACCTGATAGTCGGAGCACAGCTTTTCCCAAATGCGAGGGGGTGCAAACATCAAATGAGGGCCGATCTCTCGAATGTTTTCCCGCACCGTATCCACCGATTCCGGAAAGTTAACGGTAAAACCTTTAACCAGGGCCCAGGAAATGGACATCATCTGCTCACCGATCCAGGGAAGAGGAAGGAAGGAAACGAAATTATCGGTTTCATAAGCCGGATCTACCTGATCCAGATTCATAGCCATGCTGATAAGGTTTCGATGGCACAACATGGCTCCCTTGGGAAAACCGGTGGTACCAGAGGTATAACAGAGAATGGCAACATCCTCCGGGCTCCCTTTCTCTAAATTTTCCTCAAACAAACCAGGAGCTTTTCTTTCTAATTCTCGGCCTAGCTCCTGTACCTGTTTAAAGTCGATTAAGGCAGGATCCCGATAATGTCGTAAGCCTTTCCAATCATCTACAATGATTTTTTTTAATTTGGGAAGCCGATCTTTAACCTCCAATACCTTGTCGGTTTGTTCTTGATCCTCCACCATAATGAACTTGGCATCGGAATGATCGGTAATATATTGAACCTGCTCTGGTAAACTATCCGGATAAATCCCTGCAGAAATTCCCCCGGCGGCTTGAGCAGCCAGCTCGGTATAAATCCACTCGGGTCGATTATCGCCTAGAATGGCAAGGGTATCCCCCCTTTCAAAGCCCAGGCTGATCAAACCCAGAGAAAGCGCTTTCACATTTTCGTAATAAGCCTTCCACGTAACCTCTTGCCAGATTCCAAATTCCTTTTCCCGAATGGCAATTTTTTTATCTCCAAATTTTTTTGCATTTTGAGCCAAAAGCTTCGGTAGTGTCAGATTCATGAACGACAAGAAAAGATAATCCACCGGGAATCCCGAAGGACCGATCGATAGAGGTAACCCAGCGGTTATCTGGACCCTTCATAGCCTTTAGTAGCCCTTGCTGGAAGTTAAAAATTCATCCTCTTTACCTAAATAAGCATTAATAACATGGGGATTTTGTTGAATTTCCCGTGGAAGACCCTCGGCTATTTTTTTACCAAAATCCAATACGCAGACCCGATCCGAAATGTCCATGACCACCCCCATATCATGCTCGATCATGATTAGAGTCATACCCATCTCCTCTTTAATATCCAAAATAAATCGGGCCATGTCCTCTGTTTCTTCTACATTCATACCAGCCATGGGTTCATCCAGGAGCAAGAGCCGGGGTTCCATCGCCAAGGCCCGGGCCAGTTCCACGCGTTTTTGGAGGCCATAGGGTAGAGTCCCTACGATCTTTTTTCGAATTCCCTGGATCTCCAGTAAATCGATGACCTTCTCCTCAATGATTTTACGATGGGCCAGCTCCTCAGACCGGGCTTTACCGTAGAAGAAACTGCTTGCAAAAACTCCGGATTTTAAATGAATATGCCGCCCCAGTTTGATATTGTCCAGTACCGTCATTCCTTTAAAAAGTTCAATATTTTGAAAAGTCCTCGCAATGCCACGTGCTGCAATCTGATGGGGCTTGAGTGGGATCAGGTCCTCCCCTTCAAAGAGAATCCTCCCTTCCTGGGGTTTGTAAAGTCCGCTGATGCAATTGAAGATACTGGTCTTTCCGGCTCCATTGGGACCAATAAGAGCAAATAACTCCCCTCTTTTAACTTCCAGGCTGACTCCGTCTAAGGCTTTAACTCCTCCAAACCGAAGATGGAGATTCTCTAAACATAACTGGACCATACTACCCTTTTACGCTGTGTTGATTTATAGTTTCCTAATAAGAAGAAATCTTTCCTTGAGGCTGGGAGCTTGTTCACAAAGTTTTAACAAGTTATCTTATTTTTACCTTTAATTTTTGGAAATGCAAGAAAATTATTCTGGAAGTTTCGATTTTCGAGATATTTCTTATTTTCCTTGACAAACCCCCAGGACTGAAGCATTCATAAGGGTAGATTGAGAATCATTTTAATTTACTTTTGTCTGAAAATAATTTGTAGAAAAGGCTTTTTTTATTCCCCTAAACATTACGTTTACGTAAACTGGGAAAAGGAGTTATTAAAATGCAAGACCAATCCGAAGGCTACATGCAGATTGGTGAACTTGCCAGGCGTGTAGGAATCAGCACTCGAACGATTCGATATTACGAAGAAATCGGTTTAATGAGTACGGTTAAACGGACGGAGAATGGAAAGAGGATTTATACCCAGGCGGATTATCAGCGGATACGATTTATTCAGAAACTAAAATGTTTAGGACTATCTCTAGCCGAAATGCTCGAACTGGAAGATATTTATCGAATTCACAGAACCAACGAAAAAGTTCTTCCCCGGCTTATTGAGCTCTTAGATGAACATTTGGCTCGGGTGGATGATCGGATCAATCAACTGGAGCAGTTGAAAAAGGAGATTCAAGAGTATCGGGAACGTATGGTCAAGAAGTTACAAGAACTCTCTGAATCGAAGTTAAAATAATTCTGGACCTACTACGCGGCCCTCACCTCCGGCCCCTCTCCCGCAGCGTGGGAGAGGGGCCGGAGGTGAGGGGAGAGAGTTACACAGAATCAACTTTACAACGTATTACCTTCCCTTTCTCTTAATTCTCCTGTTCTATATCCTTATGAAAGAAGTCGTCATTATTAGTGCAGCCCGTACACCTATTGGGAGTTTTAATGGATCCTTGAGCTCTATTAAAGCTACCAAACTCGGAAGCCTGGTGATTGAAGAGGCTATCCGAAGAGCAGGAATTTCTAAAGATTTGGTCGACGAGGTGATTATGGGCAATGTCCTCTCGGCAGGGCTCGGGCAGGCACCTGCCAGGCAAGCGGCATTGGGAGCCGGATTACCGCCTGCGGTTTCAGCTTTGACGATTAATAAAGTTTGCGCCTCCGGGCTAAAAGCTGTTGTTTTAGCCGCTCAGGCTGTAGCTTTGGGAGACGCTCAGGTTGTTGTGGCAGGAGGCATGGAAAACATGAGTCAGGCCCCTTATGCCTTAGATAGAGCCCGGAACGGTTATCGAATGGGGCATGGAAGATTACTGGATCTAATGATCTGGGATGGGCTTTGGGATGTTTATAATGACTTTCATATGGGAAACACCGGAGAGTTGGTCGCTGAAAAATACGGGATCGGCCGAAGGGAACAGGATGAATATGCTCTTCAGAGTTACCAACGAGCTTTACAGGCCATTGCTACCGGCAAGTTCAAAAAAGAAATCGTCCCGGTAGAAGTTCCCCAGAAGAAGGGAGACAGGTCCCGACAGGATCACCCTACCTTTCTTTTTGATACCGATGAAGACCCTCGGGAAACCAGCCTGGAGCAGTTAGCCCAACTGAAACCGGCTTTTAAAGAAAATGGAACCATTACGGCCGGAAATGCGCCGGGTATCAGTGATGGGGCTGCAGCCGTAGTCGTGACATCTCGAGAGAAAGCGGAAGAGCTGGGGATTCGACCCCTGGCTTCTATTGTAGGCTATGCAACGGGTGGACTGGCCCCGGAATGGGTTATGATGGCCCCGGTGGTGGCAGTTAGAAAAGTACTGGAAAAAACGGGACTCTCCCTGGATGACATTGACCTGGTGGAATTGAACGAGGCGTTTTCGGTTGCAGTCCTGGCCGTTTGTAGGGAATTAGGTCTGAGCCTGGATAAGGTCAATGTCAACGGTGGCGCTGTAGCCCTGGGCCATCCCATCGGGGCTACAGGAGCCCGCATTTTGACTACTTTACTTTACGAAATGATGGAACGGGACGTGCGAACAGGCCTGGTAACGCTCTGCCTGGGCGGAGGTAACGCAGTGGCTATGGTGGTTAAAAGATAAAACCGCGGAGGCACAGAAAATGCAGAGGTAAATTTTTACTTTTCTCTGTATCTACTAGGCCTCTGAGGCAAAAAATTACGGACAACGAGCAAATGACAGAAATTAAAAAAATCGGCGTAATCGGCGCCGGAACTATGGGTCATGGAATTGCTCAGATTTGTGCAGTATCCGGCTACGAGGTCACCCTGGTAGATATAACCCAGGAGTTGGTTCAAAAAGGTCAGGAGAAGATTGCTTCGGGATTAAATAAAATGGTGAGTAAAGGGAAATTAACACCCCAGGAGAAAGATCAGGTTTTGGGGCGAATTCGGGGGACAACCGGGCTAAAAGACCTCAGAGAGGTCCACTTTGTGATAGAAGCAGCCAGCGAGAAAGAGGATCTTAAGCTGGAGCTTTTTAAAAAGCTGGATGAAATCTGTGAAAAAGAGGTGATTCTGGCCAGCAATACCTCTTCCATATCCATCACCCGATTAGGTGCCGCAACAAAACGTCCTCAGAAAGTTATTGGCATGCACTTTATGAATCCCCCTCCCCTCATGAAACTCGTTGAAGTGATTCGAGGATACCTGACCAGCGAAGAGACTTTCCAGGTTACCCGATCTGTTTGTGAAAAGCTAGATAAAGTAGTTGCCGAAGCTCAAGACTCCCCGGGTTTTGCTGTAAATCGAATTTTCATGCCTATGATCAACGAGGCCATATTTGCCCTCCAGGAAGGGGTTGCCACCAAGGAAGCCATCGATACCATGATGAAGTTAGGTACCAATCAACCCATGGGACCCCTGGAACTGGCCGATTTTATCGGTTTGGATGTCTGCCTGGCTATTATGGAGACCCTGTATAAGGGTTTTGGAGACTCTAAATACCGCCCCTGCCCCTTACTAAGAAAAATGGTCGATGCAGGCCACCTGGGAAGAAAAACCGGAAAAGGCTTTTATGAATACCCTGGAGAGTGAGGAAGTATGGAGGTGTGGAAGTATGGGAGTGTGGGGGGTATGGGAGCGCGGGAGTAGGAAAGTATGGGTGTGGGGAAGTATGTTGGGAGGAGAGAAGTGTGGGAGTGGGGAAAAATTTTTCATACTTCCCTCCTCCCATACCCCCCACACTCCCATACTTCCACACCTCCATACTCTTATTACCTCTTAAACTATGAGATTTGAGCTTACGGAAGATCAAAAAATGATTCAGCAGATGGTTCGGGAGTTTGCTGAAAAGGAAGTGGCTCCGCTGGCCGCGGAGATCGATGCAGAGGCTCGATATCCGGCGGAAACGGTTAAGAAAATGGCAGAACTTAACCTGATGGGGATGATGGTTCCGGAAAAGTACGGGGGAGCCGGAGTTGATACGGTCAGTTATGTTCTGGCCATGGAAGAAATTGCTAAGGCCTGTGCCAGTACTTCTGTCATTATGTCGGTTAATAACTCCCTGGTATGTGATCCGCTTCTACGGAACGGGACCGAGGAGCAAAAACAAAAGTATCTGGTTCCCCTGGCCAAGGGCGAGTGGTTAGGGTGCTTCGCCCTTTCAGAACCCAACGCCGGTTCTGACGCTGCCAATCAACAAACGACGGCCGTGTTAAAAGGAGATAAATGGGTTATCAATGGACGAAAAAACTTCACAACCAATGGAGCCCATGCGGATATTTGCATTCTATTTGCAGTTACAGATAAAACCAAAGGTCATCATGGCATCAGTGCCTTCATTGTCGAATTGGATACCCCGGGGTTTTCCATAGGTAAGATCGAAAAAAAATTAGGAATTTGCGGCTCCGACACGGCATCTCTGGTTTTTGAAGATTGTTTAATTCCCAAAGAGAACCTTCTTGGGGAGTTGGGAAAAGGTTTTAAAATAGCCATGGAAACCCTGGATGGCGGACGCATTGGAATTGCCGCCCAGGCCGTGGGAATTGCCCAGGCGGCCCTAGAGCAATCGATTAAATACTCCAAGGAACGGGTCCAGTTTGGGCAGCCGATTTCTAACTTCCAGGCTATTCAATGGATGCTGGCAGATATGGCCACCGAAATTGAGTGCGCCCGACTTTTAACTTTAAAAGCGGCAACCCTGAAAGATAAAGGCGTTCGTCATACCAAAGAGTCTTCTATGGCAAAACTCTTTGCTTCTGAAACGGCTATGCGGGCAACCCATAAAGCCGTTCAGATTCACGGAGGTTACGGTTATATCAAAGATTATCCCGTGGAACGTTATTTTCGGGATGCTAAAATTACCGAAATTTACGAGGGAACTTCAGAAATACAAAGATTGATAATTGCCGCCAATCTGTTGAAATAAAGAAGTCTCAAGCCTAAAGTCCAAAGCCTGAAGCCAGGTTTGATCAACTTCAGACTCCGAAAACGTTGAGAAATAAAGTAGAGGCACAGCATGCTGTGCCTCTACCAGTTCATCCCAGGTCCGTTGAGAAGGTCTTATCCAGACTCGGCGGGAAGGACAATCGACTTTTTGAGTAGGGCCTGAGATTTGGGATTTTGGACTCGAGACTGGAGACTGAGCATGGGACTTAAAAAATGAACATCATCGTTTGCATCAAGCAAGTTCCGGATACAACGACAAAGGTACGGGTTGGGAAAGACGGAAAACATATTGATCCCGAGGGGGTTAAATTTATCGTCAACACCTACGATGACTTCGCTGTGGAAGAAGCCATCCGACTTAAGGAGCGATTCGGCGGCGAAGTTACGGTTATCTCCATAGGTCCAGAGCGGGTCAAAGAGGCTCTTAGAATGTGCCTGGCCATGGGAGCCGATAAAGCCATTCAACTTTGGGATCCGGCCTTTGAGAATTCAGATCCTTACACAACGGCGCTCATCCTCTCAAAGGCTATTCAGCAACTTCCTTATGATATTATATTTTGTGGGAAACAGGCCATCGACCAGGATACCATGAGTGTTCCCGCCTACCTGGCGGAATTGTTGGGATTACCCCAGGCAACCATCGTCGTCAAGTTAGAAGTAGATCCCAACGCCCGAAAGTTCATGGCTTATCGGGATATTGAAGGAGCCAAGGAAGTAATCGAAGGTCCACTACCGGCTGTTATTTCCACCCAATGGAAGTTGAATGAACCTCGCTACCCTACCCTTCCCAATATCATGAAAGCCAAAAAGAAAGAACTCAAGGAGTTGAACGCGGCAGCCCTGGGTTTAGATCCTACCCAGGTGGGTGAGAAAGGTTCTCGAGTTAAAGTTTTAAGTATGGAACTTCCACCCCCTCGAAGCAAAGGGAAAATCCTTAAAGGAGACCCCAGAGAGGTTTGTCGAGAACTGGTACGGTTATTACGGGAGGAAGCCAAAGTTATTTAAACTTTACACCGTGGGCAGTAGGCAATGGGCCGTAGTTGATGACTGCATCAGGATTTGCCGTCCATTGTTCACCGCCCACTCCCCGACATGTCAGGAAATATTTGGGTTATCGCAGAGCAGCGAGAAGGTGAATTGAAGAAGGTAACCTACGAACTCATCGGCGAGGGACGGCGGTTGGCAGACGAACTGGGAGGTAAGTTAGAAGTTGTTTTACTTGGAAGAAACATAACCCATCTTGCAGAATCCATCGGTTCTTATGGAGCAGATAAGGTATTCGTAGCAGATCACGAGGCACTTGACAAGTATACAACCGACGGATATGCCAAGGTTATTACGAATTTAATTAAAACCCAACAGCCTGCCGTAGTATTATTTGCTGCAACAACCATGGGAAGGGACTTTGCTCCCAGGGTGGCTGCCAGGGTTGGCGCGGGACTTTCGGTTGACTGTATTGAGCTTAAACTGGACGAAAATAAATCCTTACTTTGTAAACGTCCCGTGTATGCCGGAAAGGCATTGGTATGGGAGGCTATTTTAACCAGGCCTCAGATGGCTTCCCTGAGACCTAATGTATTTAGGCCGGCCAGGCGAGATGAATCCCATAAAGCAGAAGTTGAAAAAGTTCCTGTGGAATTTGCCCCCGGAGAGATTCGAACTACCGTTAAAGAGATCATAAAAGGGACCACAGGTAAAGTGGGATTAACGGAAGCGAGCATTGTAGTATCGGGAGGTCGTGGATTAAAGGGACCGGAGAATTTCTATCTTGTAGAAAATCTGGCCGAAGTCCTTGGAGCTGCCGTAGGGGCTTCCAGGGCCGTGGTGGATGCAGGTTGGAAAGAGCATGCCTATCAGGTCGGACAGACCGGAAAAGTAGTGACCCCAAACCTTTACATTGCCTGTGGAATTTCGGGAGCTATTCAACATCTGGCCGGAATGGGTTCCTCGAAATATATCGTGGCCATTAATAAAGATCCCGATGCCAATATCTTTAATGTCTGCAATTATGGGATCGTGGGAGATGTGTTTGAAATCCTTCCGATCTTGACAGAGGAATTTAAAAAGCTCCTGGCAGAAAGTTGAGTTCCATTTATAGGCGATCCGGTTGTCGAGTCTGGAACGACCTGATCGTCTTCCAACAGGGGATTATCGATAAAATATGATCTTTCAACTCACCGAAGAACAACGGATGATCCAGATGACCGTTCGGGAATTTGCCCGGAAAGAGATCGAACCCATGGCCGGGAAGTGCGACCGGGAAAGTCTTTTCCCGGAGGAAACGATTTCAAAAATGGCCGAGATGGGACTTCTGGGAATGATGGTTCCCACCGAGTATGGAGGTGCCGGGCTGGATACCGTCAGCTATTCACTGGCAATGCAAGAGATTGCCTATGCCTGCGCAGCTACCTCGGTTATCATGGGAGTCAATAATCTGGTTTGTGAACCTCTCCTGAAATTCGGAACGGAAGTTCAAAAGCAGAAATACCTTGTCCCTCTGGCCCAAGGAAAATTTATCGGTTCCTTCGCCTTAACCGAGCCGGGAGCTGGGTCCGATGCGGCCAATCAAAAAACCTCGGCTCTCTTAAAGGATAATTTCTATATCCTGAACGGGACCAAGATGTTTATTACCAGTGGAAGCCATGCGAAAGTTTTTATCACGACGGCCGTAACTGATAAAACAGCCCGGCATCATGGAATTTCGGCTTTCATTGTGGAAAAAGGGATGCCGGGCTTTTCCATAGGTAAAGTCGAGGATAAAATGGGACTTCGGGCCTCAGATACCACCGAGCTGATTTTTGAAAACTGTCGAGTCCCTTCTGAGAATCTGTTAGGGAAAGAAGGAGAGGGATTCAAGATCATGATGACAGCTTTAGACGGGGGTCGAATCGGAATTGCTTCACAATCTGTGGGAATTGCGCAGGCCTGTCTGGATGCAGCGACACGCTATGCTAAAAAACGAGAAGCTTTCGGTCAACCCATTGCCGAATTTCAGGGAATCCGATGGATGATCGCAGATATGGCGACGGAGATTGAAGCGGCCAGACTATTAACCCTGCAGGCCGCCCTGTTAAAAGACCGGGGACTCCCCTTTACAAAAGAGGCTTCCATGGCCAAACTTTTCGCCTCTGAAATGGTTAATCGAGTGGCCTACAAGGCCCTTCAAATTCATGGGGGTTATGGTTATCTCAAAGACTTTCCCGTAGAACGTTATTATCGAGATGCCCGGGTTACGACAATTTATGAAGGAACCTCGGAGATTCAGCGAAATGTGATTGCAAAATTGATACTGAGTACTGAACAGTAGGGACACGGCGTGCCGTGTCCCTACTTAATCCTCTCTCTTTGACTCAGTACTCAGTACTCAACACTCAGTACTTAGTTATGATCGACGTCCAAAGTTTAAAAAAAATTCAAGAACGTAAAGTCCAATGGGAACAGACCACCTTGAAGAAAACCCTGGAGGTTATGCCGGAGAGACAGGCTAAGTTTGTCAGCCTCTCCAATCGACCTGTTAAAGTGCTGTATACCCCTTTAGATATTGCCGGGATGGATTATAATGAAGACATCGGATTTCCTGGAGAATATCCTTTCACCCGTGGGATTCATGCAACCATGCATCGGGGGCGACTCTGGACTATGCGTCAATTCGCCGGTTTTGGTACGGCTGAAGATACCAACCGGAGATTTCACTATCTTCTAAGCCAGGGACAGATGGGACTTAGTGTAGCCTTTGATCTTCCGACCCTCATGGGTTATGATTCAGATCATCCCATATCTCGAGGAGAAGTTGGTCGGGAGGGCGTGGCTATTGATAGCCTGGAAGATATGGAAATTCTCTTCAAAGGCATACCTCTGGATCAAATCAGCACCTCCATGACGATTAATGGACCGGCTATCGTCCTTCTGGCCATGTACCTGGCAGTCGCAGAGAAACAGGGAGTTCCACCGGCCCAACTCCGCGGAACCCTCCAGGCAGACATTTTAAAAGAGTACATTGCTCAACGGGAGTGGATCTGTCCACCCGAACCGGCCATGCGAATTTTGACCGATATTATCGTTTACTGCACACGCCATATGCCCCGGTGGAACAGTATCAGTATCAGCGGTTACCACATACGAGAAGCTGGATCTACCGCCGTTCAAGAACTTGCCTTTACCCTTTACGATGGATTAACTTATGTAGATTATGGAATCCGGGCCGGATTGGAAGTGGATGAGTTTGCACCCAGACTCTCTTTCTTTTTCAACGCCCATAATGATTTCTTTGAAGAAATCGCAAAATACCGGGCGGCCCGAAGGATCTGGGCCCGTGAGCTGAAACGCCGCTATAACCCCAAAAATCCTCGCTCCTTGATGCTTCGGTTTCACACACAAACCGCCGGATGCTCGGCAACCGCCCAGCAACCCTTAAATAATATCATCCGAACAACCATTCAAGCTCTGGCCGCCGTATTAGGAGGAACCCAATCCCTGCATACCAACTCCTACGATGAAACCTTAGCCCTCCCCACAGAAGAAGCGGTAACCATTGCCCTGCGAACTCAACAGATTATTGCCTATGAAAGCGAAGTTACAAATACGGTGGATCCCCTGGGAGGCTCTTACTACCTCGAAAGATTGACCAATGAGATGGAAGAAGCCGCCTACGATTACTTTAAAAAATTGGATGCCCTGGGGGGAATGATTCCGGCCATTCATCAGGGTTTCCCGCAAAAGGAAATTCAAGAAGCTGCCTACACCTACCAGAAACAAATCGAGAATAAGGAGAAAATTATCGTGGGCGTGAATGAGTTTGTAGCCAAGGAGGAAACCCCGATTAAAATATTAAAAATCGGCCCTGAAGTAGAAAAAAAGCAGCTCGAACGGCTGGAGAATGTGAAAAAAAGAAGAGATCCGATCAAACATAAAGCGGCTTTAGAGCAACTTCGTGCCGCAGCTAAGGGAAAGGAAAACCTTGTACCTCCGGTCCTTGAAGCAGTAAAAGCCTACGCAACCGTTGGAGAAATCTGCGACGTGTTTAGGGAAGTCTTCGGGATTTACCAGGATCCGGGATTTTTTTAGTCCCAGAGACCCGGAGAACATGGAGAAGGAAATACGTCAGAATGAAACCGAAACCCTGATAAGACCGACTCTGTCGGTTTTAATCCAGAACATCCCAAACGAGGGATCTAAAGATTTAGGTTATAAAAATTTCCTCTGTGCTCTCCGGACCTCCGGGACCCAAACGTATGGCCGAGGAAAAACAGAAAAAAATACGGGTGCTTATCGCTAAACCGGGATTAGATGGGCACGATCGAGGTGCGAAAATCATTGCCCGGGCATTGCGGGATGCCGGAATGGAGGTGATCTACACCGGACTTCACCAGACCCCAGAACAGGTGGTTGCCACGGCCCTTCAAGAAGACGTGGATGCCATAGGATTGAGTATTTTATCGGGAGCTCACAACTATCTTTTCCCGCGTGTCCTGGAGCTTATGAAGGAAAAAGGTTTGGAAGACGTGATGCTCTTTGGAGGGGGAATTATCCCCGATGAAGATATTGCTAAACTCAAGGCAATGGGTGTGAAGGAAATCTTCACTCCGGGAACTTCTACGGAAGAGGTTATCAAGTTTTTGAGAGAAAACATTAAAAAATAGTATGGGAGGGGTAGGAGTATGGAAGGGTGGGAGTATGGAAGGGTGGGAGTATAAATACTTACTCCCATACCCCGCACCCCCATACCTACCTCCATACCTCCATACCTGTAATAAATGCGCCCCGTTTACATGGTATCGGGTGGAATTACAAAATTTGCCAAAGCTCACCCGGATATGGATTTTCGTTATATGGTCAAACAGGCCTTTGACTATGCCATGAACGATGTCCCAAACCTGACAAGGGATATGATCGATGGAAGCGTAGCGTCTTATTTTTCAGATCACTTTACCCGGCAATTGAAAGCGGCCTCTATGGTTCAAGACTACCTCGGACTTTGCCCCAAGCCTTCTAAACGGATCGAAGGAGGGGGAGCTACGGGTGGGCTCTGTTTTCAAGCAGCATGGGAGGCTGTTGCCTCAGGCCGAATGAATGTTTGCGTGGCCTTTGGATTTGAAACCATGTCTCGTGTCAGCACCTGGAAAGGCAACGAATTTATCGCCCACGCCTCCGATACTAATTTTGATTACCCTGTGGGAGGATTTTATACCGGTTACTACGCCATGATGGTCCGACGGCATATGCATGAGTTTGGTACCACCGTAGAACAAATGGCCCTGGTCTCCATAAAAAATCACGGAAATGCTCTCTATAACCCCTATGCCCAGAGTCCTATGAAATTGACCATTGAAGATGTTCGTAACTCGCCCATGGTTGCAGACCCCCTGACCATGTTGGATATCTGCACCATGTCGGATGGAGCAGCAGTTTGTATTCTCGCTTCGGAAGAAATGGCGGCCCGCTTAACCGACAAACCGGTTAAAATCATCGGAATCGGCGCAGGTACCGATAGCATGCGTATGGCAGATCGTCCCCACGGTAAAGTCATTTTGTTACCCCACGAATCTGAGTCTGATTACAAAAATCTCAAATACCCCGGGGTTCATTCGTTTCGGGGAGGTCGAATGGCCGCTAAACAGGCTTATGAGATGGCCGGAATTACAAACCCCCTGGAAGAACTGGATTTTGTAGAGTTACACGATGCCTATACTTCTTCTGAGATTCAGACCTACGAAGATCTGGGTCTTTGTAAGTATGGGGAAGGAGGCCCCTTTATCGAGGCCGGTCATAGTACCTTAACTGGAAAAATACCGGTTAACCCTTCCGGTGGCCTTCTGGCCTGCGGTCATCCGGTAGGTGCTACAGGCCTCATGCAGGCTGTTTTTGCTTTCTGGCAACTTCAGGGGACTATCCAGAAACATCTGGGAAATGACCATCTCCAGATTAAAAACGCCCGACGTGGACTTATTCATAGCCATGCCGGAACGGGAACCTATATCACCGTAAGTATTTTGGAAGCCGTTTAAAGAGTAGGGGAGTGTGGAGGGTATGGGAGTATGGAAGTGTGGAAGTGTGGAAGTACTCCCATACTCCCATACCCTCACACTCCCCTACTTAAAATCATGAGTCACGAACCAGGAGCCCAAAAAATTAAATTACCTGAAACAGAAGAAGGAACAGTTCTTTTTGGTGTAGACCCCATTATCATCAAACACCATTATGAAATCGACTATATCCATAGTTATGCCCAAGATTCCCCTTTTTTTGCCGGATTGACCAAGAAAAAACTTTTAGGAAGTCGATGTACGCAATGTAACTATAAGTTTGCGACACCCCGATCTCACTGCATGGAATGTGGAGCAAAAACTGAATGGTTTGAATTACCCCTGGAAGGGAAAATTCATACCTGGACCACCTGTTATTTTGGAAGCGAAGAATTTCTAAAAGAAACCCCTTTTACCCTTATTCTGGTAGAGTTTGAAGGGGTTAATACCCTCTTTTTAAGCCGTCTGGTTGGGGTGGAGCCCGGTAAAGCCGAAATTGGGATGCGGGTCAAGGCTCAATTCTTACGGAATTGCAAATTCAAACCCACCGATGTGTACTTTGTACCCGCTTAGAAAGAAGTAGGGAAGCAGGGAAGTGTGGAGGTGTGGGGGTATGGAAGTATGGGAGTACAGAAGTGTGGGAGTATGGGAGTGTAAGAGCACAAATATACCCCCACACTCCCATACTCCCACACTTCTCTACCTCCATACTCCCACATTTCCATGTTAAAAATGGATTTTGATTTAACAGAGGATCAGAAGTTGATCCAACAGACCGTCAGGGAGTTTGTCCAGAAGGAAGTGGCTCCCTATGCGGCTTACTATGATGAACGGGAAGAGTTTCCCGAGGAAATTTTTAGAAAATTGGCCCTTATCAACTTTTTTGGGATTATCTTCCCGGAGGAATGGGGAGGAGTTGGAGCCGATTACGTGACCTATGCACTGGCTATGGAAGAATTGGCCGCAGCCGACGGTTCTATCGCTTTGAGTGCCCTGGCCCATATTTCTCTCTGTTCGAACCATATCTATCTGGCCGGGAATGAAGAACAGAAACGAAAATATTTAATTCCCCTTATTCAGGGAGAACTCCTGGGTGCCTGGGGATTAACCGAGCCAAACTCTGGCAGTGATGCTAAATCCCTTCGTACCACAGCCGTACTCGATGGCTCCGAATGGGTCTTAAACGGAAGCAAGATGTTTACAACCCAAGGGACAGTCTGTGATGTTGTTGTCGTTATGGCTATTACAGATAAAACCAAGGGACATCATGGTATCTCAGCCTTTCTGGTAGAGAGAGGAACCCGGGGATTTTCTTCTGTTAAACTACGCAACAAGTTGGGAATGCGGGGAAGCGATACCGCAGAGTTGATCTTCGAGAACTGTCGTATTCCCAGGGAAAACCTATTGGGGCAGGAAGGACAGGGTTTTATAGACAGCCTGAAGGTTCTGGAAGGTGGACGTATCGGGATCTCTGCGTTAGCTGTTGGGATTGGACGTGCGGCTTTGGAAGAAAGCATTAAATATTCCAAACAGCGAATTCAATTTGGTAGACCTATTGCAGATTTTCAGGCTGTTCAATGGATGCTGGCCGATTCAGAAGTAGAATTGGAAGCTGCCAGAATGTTAACCCTTCGAGCCGCTTATCTTAAGGATCAAGGTTTACCTATCAAGAAAGAAGCCTCCATGGCCAAGCTTTATTCCTCTCGGGCCTGTGTTCGGGTTGTAGATCGAGCCGTTCAAATCCATGGCGGCTATGGATATATCGGGGAATATCCCGTGTCTCGCTATTATCGAGATGCCAAACTCTGCGAAATTGGCGAAGGAACTTCGGAAATTCATCGAATGGTTATTGCCAATCAGTTATTAAAAGAGTGAATGGAAGTATAGGAGTATGGGAGTAGAGGTGATCGGCCGGTCACCCTTACTTCCTGATACGGGCGACCGGCCGGTCGCCCCTATTCCCATACTCCTATCCCCTCCCACCGGTACTTGAAGTTAGCAGACCGTGTCTTAAGCAAGGATGTTCGTGCAGTTGCCCGACTCATTACTTTAGTAGAAAATGGAGACCCGGAGGCACTACCGGCCTTAAAAGCCCTTTATCCGCATACCGGACGAGCTTATATTTTAGGTGTTACAGGAGCTCCAGGAGCCGGAAAAAGCACTTTAGTCGATAAACTCACCTCGGCGTTTCGAAGCCGTGGGCAGACCGTGGGAATTATTGCCGTCGATCCCACCAGTCCCTTTACCGGAGGTGCCATTTTAGGTGATCGAATCCGTATGCAGCGCCATTACCTGGATGAAGGGGTTTTTATCCGGAGTATGGCGACCCGGGGCCACCTGGGCGGGTTAGCCGTGGCGACCCATGATGTGGTTCATATTTTGGATGCTTATGGAATGGACATCATCCTCATAGAAACCGTTGGAGTGGGACAGGATGAGGTGGAAATTGTTAAAACGGCCCATACGTGCCTCGTCATTACAGTACCCGGCATGGGCGATGATATCCAGGCCATTAAAGCAGGTATCCTCGAAATCGGAGATATCTTCGTAGTTAATAAAGCAGATCGGGAAGGAGCCGATAAAATGGTCAAGGAATTAGAAATCATGCTGGGATTTAATACCTACCAGCAAAAAAGCTGGAAACCTCTTATTTATAAAACTATAGCCGTCAAAGAGGAAGGAATTCCCGCACTTGTCGAAGGTATCGATGCCCATCTGAGCTATCTGAAAGATTCAGGAGAGCTTAAAAAAAGGAAACTCAACCAGACCGAAAGTGAATTCCTGGAAATTTTACAACATAACCTGATGCAACAAGCTATGGCCAAAGTAGGCGACCGGGAAGCGTTTGCCCGGCTCCTTTCAAAAATAGTCAATCGAGAAGCAGACCCCTATTCCTTAGTCGAAGGGATGGTAAAAACCTGGTTTGCCTAACCCTTTTTATTTTTATAACCCTCAATTTCCTTATATGATTCACGCTGAAATAAAGACTTTGGGTGATTTAATAGCCCAAGACTATAAAAGACCTAGGGTGATCGAACAGATCAGAACCAATTTACGGAGGAAATTAAGAGCCGGAGAGCCTGTTTTTGAAGGACTCATCGGTTATAGCGATACGGTTATTCCCCAGCTTTATAATGCCCTTCGTTCGGGTCATCATGTCTTGTTGATCGGAGAACGAGGTCAGGCAAAATCTAAAATAGCCCGCCAGTTGTCCTCTTTATTAAATGAAATTCCCGTACTGGAAGGCTGCCCCATCAATGATAATCCCCTTCATCCCCTGTGTCATTTCTGCAAAACGCTCATTGCCGAGAAAGGAAAAGAGGCTAAAATTCGGTGGATTACCGGACGAGAGCGTTTTCGCCAGATTCTCTCCACCACAGATATTTCAAGTTCTGAAATCATCGGAGATATTGATCCCATCAAAGTAGCCGAAGGACGTTATCTCATTGATCCTGCTACCTTCTCTCCGGGTAAGGCCCTTCAGGCCAATAATGGAATTCTCTACATCGATGAGCTTCCGGATTTAGCTCCTAAGACCCAGGTTTCTCTTTTTAACTTAATGGAAGAAGGAATCGTAGTGGCTAAAGGCTATCCCATAGAGTTTCCCGTAGACTTGCTCTTGGTTGCAACGGCCAATCCGGTGGACTACACCACAGCCGGTAAAATCGTCGAACCCCTCCTGGACCGGTTTGGTAGTGGTATCTATACCCACTATCCACGCACCCTTGAAGAAGAGCGCGAGATTATGGTTCAGGAAGCCTTTAGTAATCGAGATTCTCAACCTATCGTACCTGTCTTTATGCAGGAAATCATCGTACAGATTACCCTGGAGGCGAGGAACCATCCCGATGTGGATCAGGTCAAAGGGACCAGCGTACGGATGACCATCGATAATTACGAAAACCTGATCAGCCAGGCCGAAGAGCGATTCGATCTAAAAAATGTTCCCCCTGTTCCACGGATTTCGGATTTGAATGCCATTCGGGCTTCTATGTATCCAAAGCTGGAACTGACCTATATGGCATCTAAAAGCAAAGATCAAATCATCGATGAGCTATGCAGGCAGGCTATCCTAAAAATCTGTACGCGGCACTTTGCCAAATATAATTGGGAAACCCTATCTATTGGCAATTTTCGTGTTTCCCCCAACATGGTCGGCGCTGAATATGTTCAACAACTGGATTCGGAACCTGAATTAAAAAAGCTGGTTGACCGATATATTCAGGATCAGGGATTAAAGGAGGTTGATGAGGTGATAGCCTCGGTAACCGAAGCCATCTTAGAAGGATTGTATGTGGCAGGCAGGCTGAAAAAGCGGGAGGTCGACGGTGTAACCGGGCAAGTATTTGGATTGGATTAGCCGGGGACTTCGGGATATCTTACAATTTTTGTCCGAAAGAAAGAGAAAAGTCCTTGACATCTGCCCGTGGTTATGGTAATGGCAAGCAGTTGATCTGATTCACCGAATCTCAACAGGTTGTGGAGGAAAGGTTAGCTATGAAAAGGCGCATCTTTTGGTTATTGCTTATCTCAGGTGGTTTATTCTTATTCTTAAATTCTCGTTATCATTCCACTTCTTCTCCGTCAGCTCTCCTTATGAAGGAATACAAGCCGGTTTTGGCTTTGGAAAAACCCGCTGTAACCGAAAAAACCAATTCCTATATAACCCCCCAGATAACAGAAGACTCTCCGGCAAGGTTGGATTCTCGGATTCCTTCCCCTTCAGAGGTTTCTAAAGAATCAGGGGCAGAAACTTATGCAAAGGAGTTCGAGACAGGGGATTCAACCGATCGTTCTTATCCGGTTATAAATGAAGAACCGATCCTTATCACCGGTGTCGAATACTGGCTGGCCCCCGACCAGACTCAGGTAGTGGTTAATTTAAATCGAAGTCCCAGGAGTGGGTCTTATCACACCTATACCCTGGAAGATCCTCCTCGCCTGGTCGTTGAGTTCACTCGGGGTAAATACATTCAGGAGAAAGAAACCATTCAAGTTTATGATAGGGCGGTTAAAACCATTCGACTTCAGCGTTTAACCAGCGGGCGATTTCAGGTCGTCTTTGATTTAGTTCAATCCCGGCCGGAATTTAAAGTATCTCCCATTGAAAAGACCAATGATCAACCAGACCGTCTTATGGTCAATATTTTCCATCCCAAGGAAAAGGAGGTTGAATTTAAAAAACCACCTCAAATAACCCGAAATAGAGACCGACAGAATTATAAAGTTGTCGTGATCGACCCAGGACACGGCGGAAGTGATTCAGGGGCCATCGGTCGAAATGGCTCCATGGAAAAGCATATTGTTTTGAATATCGCTAAAAAGTTGAAATATTGGCTGGATCAAACCAGGGATATTAAAGCCTACCTGACCCGAGATAGAGATTATTTTTTATCTCTCGGACGACGAACTCAAATCGCCAGAGAACACGATGCCGATCTATTTCTGAGTATCCATGTAAATGCCAATTACGACACGAGTATGAATGGCTTTTCGGTTTATTGCCTGTCGGAAGAGGCTACAGACGAAGCGGCTAAACTCCTTGCCCAGAGAGAAAATGCATCGGATCATATGGGTGGGGTTGTTTTCAATCAAGAGGATCCAGAAATTAACAGAATTTTATCTGAGAAATCTATCGGAGGGGAGTCTTTAATCCGAAGTCTTGCATTTGGTGAGTTGACTTTAGATAAAGCCGTTCCCTTCTTAAAGGTTCGTAATGAGGGGTTAAAAAGGGCCAACTTTGCGGTCCTTAGAATACCCAGTATTCCTTCTGTTTTGGTAGAAGCCCTTTATATCAGCAATCCCTATGAAGAGCAGCTTTTGATAAATCCGGTTATGCAGGATCGGATTGCAGAAGCCCTTTATCAAAGTGTCATAAGTTATTTTGAGCGATTCCGTTCATCCCGCCCTGACAAAAATGAAAATGAAGCCTCCCTTAAAAATCCAGAAGCTTCTGCCAAAGGGCTTCGTTCCAATAAACTATTTCCGGTCCGCCAAACCAGCCGGGAGAGTAAGTCTTTTATCCAGCCATCTCTCCCTGGTGAATTGGTATCTTCTTCTTCCCCTGTAACCGTAGAGACCGGCCTGCCCGTCCGGCAAAGCGAGGGTCGCATCCATATTGTAAAAGAAGGAGAGACTCTCTGGCGGATTGCCAATCTTTACAAAGTTGAAGTAGATACCCTTGCCGAAATTAACCAATTAAAAGGCATGGTGATTTATACCGGACAAAAACTCAAGATACCTTAGCAGAGGATATTCAAATCCTTGCCTGAAAGATAGGGCGAAACTACGTTTCGCCCTACGAAGCGTAGATCAGCAAGTTACGTTACAACCTCTAAAGAAAGAACGATTCAAACCGTCCTTCTCTTGAATTTTATTCTTTCTCCGGCTTTTCGCCCGAAATCTTCTCTAAAGCCCTGGCAGCAGCTCGTTGAACGGCCTTATCCCTGTCACCCAGGGCCTTCAGGATAACGGCTCGAACACTGGGATCTCCTATTTCCCCTAAAGTTTCAATAACTTTTCTTCGTATATCGGGATCTTCGCTATTATAATCTTCAAGGACCAGTTGGAGAATTTCATTTCTTCTCTGGGGTTGGGTTTCTTTTTTCAAGTATTGAATAACCTTGTCATAATCCAACATCCGGCGTTCAGCTTCAGATCTTCTCTTGGATTCAGGTTTTGCAGAAATAGGCTCTACCATTGAAGCACTGCTGAATAACTCAACCCCTTCTAATCCGCTTAAATCCAGCTTAGGTATTTCTAACTTTACCTTTTGAGAGAGTTGCTTACCCTCATCTAAAGCCTGGGATAACAACTCTTTCACCCGGGATGGAATAGGTAATTTCCCCAGCATGGCATAAAGCTTAATGGGTTTGTCCTCTTTGGTATACTGATAAATTCCTGTGTAAACGGCAGAACCGGAGGTAATCTCCTTAATAGCATGGGTAAATTTCTCAAAAACATCGGCAGAGCTTTTCGTGAGGATTTGTTTAGGAGCAAAGAGAATTACGGCAGAAATAGCAGCAGCCGAAAAATCAAATCCAGAGGCAAAAATACCGCCAGAGTCCCAGAGTTCGCTCATTTTTTCCACCAAAACCTGACTGGTCAAAGGCTCCTGGGAAGGGAGGGTGGTATATCCAAAGGTTACAAAACCACTGGAGAGAAATACCTTTTTAAAATCTTCACTATCAAAGCTTCGAATGCTAATGGCATCGGCTTCTTCATTAATCGTGTTAAAAATATTAAAAACTTCGGCAATGGTGGCGTTAGCCCGTGAATAGAAGGAAGCAAGACTGATATGAGGAGATTGCTCCAATATTTTCTGATTATCTACCAGAATGATACTCCCCAGGTTAGCACTCAAAAGGTTATTCAACGATTTAACGGCATTTACCTTGGTAATACTACTCTCACCGGATGTAGGAATGGTAACCAGAGCAGAGGTTAAAACTTTTAAAGGTTCTAAAACGGTCGCTAACTCCGAAAGATTACTCCCTGTACCTCCACCCAGACCTGCGGTTAACAGGAGAACATCGGCTCCGGAGAGTAATCTCTGTATGACACTTAGAATCTTGTTCTGATTTATCTGAATGCTTCGTTTTCCGAGGGATATATCTTTACCGGCGCCATTCCTGCCGTCTACACCGATATAAACTTTGTTCTCCTCGGGTAGGGCTTCCAAAGCCCTTAGATCGGTATAGGAGGTATTGAGCGCTACGGCATTATATCCTCTCTTGTAAAATTCAGCGGCGATGTTTCCCCCGCACTGTCCAAGTCCTACCACACTAATCTCTAAACCTTGAGATTCTTGTTTCATATCCATCTCCCTCTATAAAAAAAATGAAAGCCATTTCTTGTACTTAATAAATCCTACACGTTCTAATCTCTTTCCAACTACTTGTCAAGCTTTTTATCATGAAAGAAGGCTTCTTTGATAAGTGAAGAACTTACCGGATGAAGAACTTGACAAAAAGAATTTCAAATTTATCTTAATTGACAAAAAGAATTTTAAATTTATCGTAACTGGGAAACCAAGAATTTTACGGGGAGGTATCCAAATGGAAAACAAACAGACCAGATCTGAACTCCTACAAACTACTTCGGACGGAGATCATCAACCCTTCAGGCACGTACAGGCTTCAAGTCGACAAAGAGCAGAGAGAGGCAACTTAACGGAGGGGGAGAAGCCAATTGCGCATGGGAACCGGATAACCGGCCTATGGCATCGTTTCATCCCCTATGGTCTTAGGAGGGTAACATTCCTGGCTTTGCTATGGGCCCTGATACAGTTGCCGATTCAGGCTCAGCAATCCCCTCCGGGAGCGCCACCGCCCGGGACCCAGGGCCGACCCCCTGAATTTGCCAATTCCCCCTTGAGACCTCACCCCCCTGCGCTCACTGCCAAACCGGCCAAAGATATCCCCTTAGACAAGATCAAATTACCCCCCGGCTTCCAGATCAGCATTTGGGCAGAAGGGTTAGCGAACGCCCGTTCTATTACAATCGGCGATAAAGGCACGGTGTTTGTTGGTACCCGCCTGGTTGGGAATGTTTATGCTGTGGTAGATAAGGGGAATAGTCGCGAGGTTAAGGTTATTGCCAAAGGGCTTCATCGTCCCAACGGCGTTGCCTTTAAGGATGGCACCCTGTATGTCGCCGAATTAAGTCGTATTCTTCGCTTTGACAACATCGAAGAGCGGCTGGATAATCCGCCATCACCGGTTGTGATTTTAGACAATCTACCCAAGGATGAACCCCATGGCTGGAAGTTCCTGGCCTTAGGACCGGACGGCAAACTCTACTTTAACATCGGAGCTCCCTGCAACATCTGCGAGCCGCCCCCTGCCTATGCCCGTATTGTACGGGTCAACACCGATGGGAGTGGTTATGAAGTCTTTGCCAGTGGGGTCCGCAATAGCGTAGGGATGGATTGGCATCCAGTTACCAAAGAGTTATATTTCACCGATAACGGTCGTGACTGGTTGGGGGATGATTTGCCCAATGATGAACTGAACTATGCACCCCGCATCGGACTCCACTTTGGATATCCGTATTGTCATCAGGGTGATGTGCTGGATCCGGAGTTCGGGAAAGGGCATTCCTGCAGTGAATTCACACCTCCCATCCTCAAGCTTGGACCCCATGTAGCTGCATTGGGGATGCGATTCTATACCGGCAATATGTTCCCTTCAGAGTACAAGAATCGCATCATTATGGCCTTACACGGCTCATGGAACCGTACCCAGAAGACAGGTTTCAAGCTGATGCAGGTCACTCTGACTCCAGGACAGCCGCCGGGTTATGAAGTTTTTGCCGAAGGTTGGTTACAGGGTGAGGAATTCTGGGGTCGACCGGTCGATGTACAGGTCATGCCAGATGGATCTCTCCTGGTATCTGATGACTGGAATGGGGTTCTCTATCGTATTACCTATCAACGCTAGGTCTTTGAGAAGCAAATCCAGGTATCCCCTTTCGCAGGGATATCTGGATTTGCAAGGGGGGGTTAACCCAGAGGTTAAATGAAAGGAATTTTTAGTTTCGTAATAATAGGGATGGGTATGTTATCAGGGTTGATCATTCCGGTTGGGGGTAAAGCAGCAGATTTGGAGGCCGGGAGACGGAAGATTGAAGTTTGTGCACCCTGTCATGGCTTAGACGGCAACTCTATCGCTCCGGAGGTTCCCTCGCTGGCCGGTCAGCCACAACTCTATCTTTACAATCAACTCATCCAGTTCCGGGAGGGACGTCGTAGGAATCCTTTAATGTCACCGTTTGCCGCAAACCTCAGTGATAAAGATATTCAAGACATCGCTGCCTACTTTGCAGCACAAAAACCGGTCTCCACCCACGGTGGAGAACCTGATCCTCAAAAAATGGCGGCAGGCAAACAAGCTTTAGAGAAACATCGCTGTGCATTCTGCCATGGGCCTGGATTAGCAGGGCGGGATCATATTCCACGCCTCACAGGGCAACCTTATGCTTATCTTTTAAAACAACTGCGTGGATTCAAAGATCAAACCAGTGCCGACATTGACGGAAGTATGACAGAGGCCGCACAACCCTTATCTGATGAGGAAATCGAAGCTCTGGCTTATTACCTGGCTCATCTATCCCCGGTTCCTTAACAACATTTGTCCAGCCTCTCCTTCATCCCAAAATCCGGACCATGGAAGAAGGTTCCTTGATTTAGGGAAGAGTTTGTCCTAATTTCTAAGTATAGAAACCTTTATAGAACCTTTATCTATAGGACCGACTTAAAAGAAAAATGGGAGGTTTTTTATGCCGCAAGTTTATAAAAATTACATAAACGGCCAGTGGGTAGATGCTCAATCCGGGCAAACTTTTGAGGATATTAACCCAGCAAATACCGAAGAGGTTTTAGGATTATTTCCCAGATCTACCGAGAAAGATGTAGCTTCCGCTGTAGAAGCGGCCAGAGCCAGTTTTGATTCATGGCGGAAAGTACCGGCCCCCAAACGGGCTGAGATCATGTTTCGGGCTGCAGAAAAGCTGGTTCAGAGAAAAGAAGAGCTTGCCCAACTCATGACCCGAGAAATGGGAAAAGTTCTTAAAGAAGCCCGGGGAGATGTTCAGGAAGCCATTGATATGACCTATTACATTGCCGGTGAAGGAAGAAGGATGTTTGGGGAGACGACACCTTCGGAATTACCCAACAAGTTTGCCATGTCTATTCGCATGCCGGTTGGAGTCGTAGCTGCCATTACACCCTGGAATTTCCCTCTGGCTATTCCTTCCTGGAAATTGATACCGGCCCTTGTTTGTGGGAATACGGTGGTCTTCAAACCTGCCGAGGATACTCCCCTTATGGCGACCAAGTTTGTGGAGATATTGGTTGAATCCGGCTTACCTAAAGGGGTCTTGAATTTAGTTCACGGATTTGGAGAAGAAGCAGGGGCCGCCCTGGTAACCCATCCTGGTGTAGATCTCGTTTCCTTCACAGGTTCCAGTGAAGTAGGACGAGAAGTGGCTTTAAAGTGCGCCGAAAGCTATAAGCGGGTTTCTTTGGAGATGGGAGGCAAGAATGCGATTATCGTCATGGATGATGCTAACCTGGATCTGGCGGTGGAAGGAGCTATCTGGGGAGCCTTTGGAACAACCGGACAACGTTGTACGGCAGCCAGTCGTCTGATCGTTCATAAAAAAGTCCTTCAGGAATTTACCGACAGGTTCGTAACCCAGGTTAAAAAGTTAAAGTTGGGAAACGGATTAGACCCCAATACCGATGTAGGTCCGGTCATTAATGAACAACAATTGAAGCGAATCCATCGGTATACCCAGATTGCCCGCGAGGAAGGGATTCAAATTCTCACAGGGGGAGAAATCTATAAAGAGGGGGAATGTGCCAAGGGTTATTTTTATCTTCCGACGGTTTTTGCAGAGGTAAAACCTCAGTCCCGGATTGCCCAGGAAGAGATTTTTGGTCCCTGCCCGGCCATTATTCCTGCTGAAAGTTTGGAAGAGGCCATTGATATTGTTAACAACAGCAAATACGGCCTTTCCTCCGCGATTTACACGCAAGATATTAATAAAGCTTTTGTTGCCATCCGAGATATTTATACAGGGATTACCTATGTAAACTCCTCCACCATTGGTGCGGAAGTTCATTTACCCTTCGGAGGAACCAGGCAGACCGGTAATGGCCATCGGGAAGGGGGACATGTTTTGGATGTATTTACAGAATGGAAGACGGTTTATATAGATTACAGTGGAAAGTTGCAGAAGGCTCAGATTGATGTGTGAGGAGAAGAGAGGATAAAGTGAAGAGGTTATTTTAAATTAAGACCTCCCGGGTTTTAAAACCTGGGAGGTCTAAAAAACAGGTTAGGTTTGGAGTAATCAACTCCCTTCTTTTTATTGAGAGGTCAAGTCTCACGACCGATTAGGATCGGTGGGCTCAACCGGTTACCCGGCTTACACCTCCGACCTATCTACCTGGTCTTCTTCCAGGGGTCTTCAGAATCCTTGCGGATTGGGAGATCTCATCTTGAGGCGGGCTTCCCGC